>JBDSBS010000841.1:0-2791 GCA_039921435.1 Planctomycetota bacterium
GCGGCGTCGGCACCGGCAGGAAGAAGCGACCGCGTTCATGCGGCAGGAGCACGAGCACGCGACCCGACTTGACGTCGCCGAAGCCGCGGTTGTAGCCACAGACCTGCACCTCCACGCGGTGTGCCAGGTCATCGTGGTTCTCGAGTTCGGCGAGCACGAAGCCGAAACCGCCGACGACGCTGGCGCCGAAATAGGACTGCGTGCGCACCGTGCAAATCTGCCGTTCGCCGTCGTGGTGCGTCACGACGTGTTCTTGCGCGCACAGTGCTCCCTGTGTGAACAAAGCAAGTAGCGAGAACGCGAGCCAGACGAGCAGATGCTGCGAAACCCTCACCGCACGGCCTCGGGCAACGCCTTGGCCACGAGCGGCACCGATGCCAGGATCCGGCGCACGAGATCGATAGCCGTGGTGCCCGACACCACGGCCGCATGCTGCAGCACGACACGATGCGCGAGTGCGGGGCCGGCGACGCGCTGCACGTCGTCGAAGTCCACGTTGGGCCGACCCGTCAACAACGCCGCCGCGCGCGCCGCTTCGGCGATCGCGATGGCTGCGCGCGGCGAGGCACCGAAGCGCACAGCACTCTGCACCTCGGGCAGCGCGTGCTCGCGCTCGGGATGGGTCGCCGCGACGAGGCGCGCGATGAAGTTGGCAACGGCCTGCGGCAAGAACACACCGTCGACCAGTTCGAACAGTTCGTCGAGTTCGGCCGCCGAGAGCGCCGTCGCCAGCTCGGGAGGTTCACCGCGGCGACGGCTCGTCAGGATCTGCGTCATGACGTCGGCCGAGACGCCGGGCACTTCGACCTTGAACAGGAAGCGATCGAGCTGCGCTTCGGGCAGCGGGTAGGTGCCTTCGAGTTCGATCGGGTTCTGCGTCGCCAGCACGAAGAACGGCCGCGGCAGCCGGTGCGTCTCGCCGAGCACGGTGACGTTGTGCTCCTGCATGGCCTCGAGCAGCGCCGACTGCGTCTTGGGCGAGGCGCGGTTGATCTCGTCGGCGAGCACGACGTTGGCAAACAGCGGCCCCGGCTGGAAGACCAGTTGCCGTTCGCCAAAGCGCTCCTGCAGGATCGGGCCGCCCGTGATGTCGCCCGGCAGCAGATCGGGCGTGAACTGCACGCGGCGGAACGTCAACCCGAGCAACCGGCCGAGCGCCTTGACGAGCTCCGTCTTGCCGAGGCCGGGCAGGCCTTCGAGCAACAGGTGGCCGCGCGCGCACAGTGCGATCACGCAGAGATCGACGAGCTCGCTTTGGCCCAACAAGACCGCGTTGCAGCCATCGCGCACCCGAGCAAGCAACTGCCTCGCCCGCTCGACCTGGGCCGCACTCAACATCGTCGTCATCGATTGTCCTTCTTGGTGCTGCCCTCGCGCGTCGTCGTGCCGTCCGGCGCGAAGAAGCGCTGCACGATGGCGCGGTGGCGCGGCGCCAACTGCAGTTGCCAGGCAACACCGCCGGCACCGACGGCACCCGCCGAGCCAGGTGCCGAGCTGCGCATCGGATTCACTTCGGGCTCGCGGCGCTCTTCGCCGACGGGCACCCATTCGCTCGGCAGTGCCTGGCCCGGTGGCAGCGGCATCGCGGCATCGGCGCCGCCGGCCGCAGACTCCGTCATCGACAGTGCTGTGTGGCCGGGCCCGCGACTGACGCCACCGCGCGCGACACCATCGCCTTCGGTCAGGCCCTGCGCATCGCCGACACCCGCTTGGCCACGACCCTGGCCCACACCCTGCCCGGCTGCGCCGAGGCGCTCGAGCAGTTCGCGCAGATCGGCAAGCTGTGCTGCGCCAAGGCCGAGTGCACCGGCGGACATGCCTTCGGGCATGCCCTGCAGTGCTGTTGGCCCCAGCTTGGCCAACGCCTCGGCGAGTGCTCCCAGTGCCGCCAGGTCCGCAGGCAAGGCCGAAGGGTCGAACGTGCCGTCGCCGCGCTGTGCCTCGCGCAGCAGACCGTGCATCGCCTCGGGCAGTTGGTCGAGCAGGCCGGCCGCGGCCAGCGCGCTGGCAATCGCCGCCACCTGCTGTGGCGTCACCGCGGCCACGATGGCACCTTCGCCGCCGCGCGCAGTCGAACCCGCGGTCGTGTCCTTCGCCAACTTGGCGGCTGACTGGAGCAGCTGTTCGCGTTCGAGTCGCTGCTCGAGCTGGTCGAGATCGCGCCATTCGGGAGCCTGCCCTGCGACGAGCTTCTGCTGCAGCTCCTTCAGCTTCTGTTCGATCTCCTGTTCGACTTCGTCTGGCAGCGTGCCGCGCGCAAACAGATCGCGCACGGCTTCGGTGAGGCGCTCGAGCTCTGCCTCCGCCGCGGCGAGCTGCGGGGCCTGAAGTGGCGAGGGCGGCGGCGGCAACAGAGCGATGCCGACCGCGAGAGCCACCGCGAGGCTCGGCAACGGCAGCAGTTGCCGCCAGCGCAGCCGCGGCAGCGCGGCAGGCACGCGCACGAGTTGCTCATCGAGCTGCGCCTGCCACCGAGCTTCGAGCGGCACACCTTCGTGCGCGCAGAGCAGTAGGCCTTGCGAGCCGAGCCGTCGATCGAGGTGTCCCGCGGCCGCGGCAGGTGACATCGGCTCGCGGGATGCCCGCCACCAACCCCACAGCAACACGGGTGCGATCGCAAAGCTCCACGCCCAATGTGGCTCCAGGTAGCCGCCGAACGATCGCACCGCGAGTTGAGCCGCAGAGGCCGCCACCGCCGTCGCGAGCAGCGCCTGCAGCGCGCCACCGACGAACGCGCCGCCGATCGCACGGCTTTGGAACGACGCAATGGCAGTAGAGGCAGCGAACGGCA
>JBDSBS010000842.1:0-2519 GCA_039921435.1 Planctomycetota bacterium
TCATGGGTTGGTGCTGCCGCGCGCCGCGGCCTCCGCAGGCCCGTGCGGGCCGAGTTCGGTTTCCCAGGCGATCTGGGCCAACGCGGCGTCGCGGTGACTGCGCAGCAGAGCTCGCTGAGCACTTAGCAAAACGCTTTGGGCGAGGATGGCGGCGAGTTGGTCGTCGAGCCCAGCCTCGACGAAGGCGGTCGCGCGCTTCGCCTGCGCCTCGAGGCTGCTCGACCACGCGGCCGTTGCCGCGCTCGTGCGCTGCGCCGCCGCGACCGCGGACTTGGCCGCATCGACCGACTGGAACGCAGCCGTCTGTACCGCATCGAACCGGTGTGCTGCCGCAGTGCGATCCGCCTCGGCGCGTTCGATGCCCGCACCGTTGTCGTGCCACAGCGGCAGTGTCAGCGACAAGCCGAGCTGAACTCGCCGCGAGCCTTGGTCCACGTCGTAACCAGGGCCGAGGATCAAGTCCGGATATTGGGCCGCGATCGCGAGTCGCAGCCGTGCGTCCGCAATCGCGTAGTCAGCGATTGCGGCCTGCAAGTCGCCGCGACCGAGCACGCCGCGATAGAGCAGGTCGGGCAGGTTGTTCATGGGCACCGACGGCTCGGCGATCGCGACACCGGCCAATGCGGTCTTGGGCAGACCGATGGCTGTGGCTAGGGCCGCGCGCGCTTGCTCGGCCTCGGCGGCGGCTGCCGCAGCTTCGATCCCGGCCCGCGCGAACTCCGTTTGCGCCAGAGTGAAGTCCGCCGGGGCGGCGTAGCCGTTGCGCACACGCGTCGTCAGCAGGTCGACGAGACGGCGACGCGCTCTCGAGTCGGCTTCTGTCACGGCCGCGTCGCTTACTGCATACCAGCACCGACAGCAGGCCACGTGCACACCTCTGAAGAGCTGCCAGTGCTTGCCTGCTGCCAGAGCTCCAGCGCGCACGTGTTCGGCAACGGCGATCGCCACGGTCGCACTGCGCTTGCCAAAGAGATCGAGTGGGAACTCGAGGGAGCCGCCGGTGATCCACGGCGAAACCCCGGGGTCGGCGTTGAGCACGCGCAACGGCAGCAGGGACAGTTTGGGGTTCTCGCGCTGTTCGGCTTCAGCGATCGCAGCGGCCGCGGCGGCCACTTCGGCGCGACTTGCCACGAGCTCTGGGTGACAGCACGACGCGACCAGCCAGAAGTCGCCGCTGGTCCAGGTGTCGGTCGGCAACGGTCGTTTGGTGGCGGCGAAGGCGTTGACGATCGGTGCATCGCGCAGAGTCCGCGCGTGGAACGTCGCGGCCAAGCCGGCGGGATCGAGTGGCCGTTCGTGGTAGGCGGTGCAGCTGACCAGCAGTGATGTCGCGAACAGAATCGCAGTCGACCGCTTCACAGCGTCCACGAGATGCCGAGCCAGATGCGCGCTTCGTTTTGGCTCGGGTTGCGGTCGTTCATGCGGCCCAATGCGTTGGAGATGTGGTGGTAGGTGACGCCGACCATCAGACTCGTGTTGTCGTCGATGGAGAAGTCTAGGCCGCCACCGAAGCCGAACGATAAGTTCCACACCGTGCCACCCGGCGGAATCTGGTCGTTCGCGAGCTGGAAGCCCGTGGTGGCGTCGAGGAAGAGCGGCCAGGCGTGCAACGGGTAGACGCGCAGCAGGCCCTCGAGCTCGGCACTGTAGACGTCGCGGCCGCCCGTCCACCACGTGACGAGGTTTGTGCCGAGACCCAGTGCCACGTCGTCGGCAATGAAGTGTGCCGCATGCAGGCCGATGCCGGTGTCGTCGACTTCGCCGTTGCCGTCCCAGAAAAACGACTTCTGCAGGATGGGGATGCCGTAATGCAGGCGCGCTTCGAGCTGCGTCGATCCTGCCTCGTGTTTGGTGCCGAAGGGATAGGGAGCGATCGCCGCAACGTCGTGCACCACACACCCGGGAGTAGCGGCACAGATGAGGCCGCCGATCCACGGCCGCCTCATCGAACGCTCCTACTCCCTGGCGAGCGGGCCGCGATAGCCGCGGCAGACGTAGATGTCGGCGTCGAGCACCTCGATGCCGAGGCGTCGTACCGTGACGCTCTCGACTTTCTCGATGGCTCGGAAACAGAGTCGGGTCTTCTCCAGCATGACATGACGTTGGTCCGGGCGAGGCAGAACGAGAATGGCATCTTGACCGAGGCGGTGTCTTGGGTCTTCCCAGTGGTCGAACTGCAGGGCGTTCTCGCCGACCACATTTTGCGCGAGCGTTGGTTCGCCACGGTCCGTTGTGCCGCGGATCTTCTCGTGCTCGCCGCCGGCATGCCACAGCAGTTTCAGACTGTGGCCAAGCTGGGCGGCATCCTTGTAGTCGGCGGCGAAGAAGAAGAGGTTGCCTTCGATTCCGTCCTCGACATCGAGGATCTCCTCCCAATGTTCGGCGCGCTCCGCCAACTCGTCCCAGCCAGCCCAGGACGAACCGCGACCCGACGGCACGAGGCGGAACAACGGCGCGAACAACAGCAAGATCGGGATGACCAGCAGTGACCCAGCGAGCAGGCGACGCAGGCGCGGGCG
>JBDSBS010000843.1:0-3243 GCA_039921435.1 Planctomycetota bacterium
CACGGACTTCGACCCCGACCAGGTCCTCGAGCCGCTGCGCTCGCTCGAAGGCATCGAAGTCGTGGCCCTGCTCAAGGAACGCTTCGACGGCACCGTCAAGTGCTCCCTGCGTTCGCGCCGGGACGTCGATGTGCAGGCCATCGTCGCGGCGTTCGGCGGGGGCGGGCACAAGAAGGCCGCGGGTGCCACGATGCGCATGTCGCTCGCCCAGGCGGAGGCGGCGATCGAGGACGGCGTGCATCAAGCCCTGCTGGCCTTGGGCGGGGACCCAGGCGGCGCGAGGCGGTCTTGACGACGCTCGCGTTGATCTCCGACCTGCATGCCAACCTCGAAGCGGTGGAGGCCGTGCTGCAGCGCATCGAGTCGCTCGGCGTCAAGGAGATCGCTTGTCTCGGGGACGTCGTCGGCTACGGCGCCGATCCGCTGCCGGTCACGCGGCTCGTCATGCAGCACTGCAAGTGGACGATCCAGGGCAACCACGACTGGGGCCTGTTCCACGAGCTCGACGACTTCAACCCGCTGGCGCGCGAGGCGCTGTTCTTCGCGCGCGCCCAATTGCGCCCCAAGTTCTTGCGGCCGCGGCGCCGCGCCGCCTGGGAGTTCCTGCGCACGCTGCCCGAACGCATGCAAGACCACGGCTTCCTGTTCTGCCACGGCTCGCCGCGCGACCCCGTGATGGAATACGTGCTCAAGAGCGACGGCTTCCTCGAACCGGACAAGATGCACCAGCTGTTCGCGCTGATCGACCGGCCGTGCTTCGTCGGACACACGCATTGGCCAGGTGTGCACCGGCCCGACTACCGCTTCACGCAGGCGACCGACGAGCAGCGCGAGTTCCGCCTCGACGGGCCATGCATCGTCAACGTCGGCAGCGTCGGGCAGCCGCGTGACGGCGATCCGCGCGCGAGTTTTGCCGTGGTCGACGGCGATCGGGTCGAGATCGTGCGCGTTCCGTACGACTTCCGCCGCACGCAGGCGAAGATCCTCGCGGCGGGGCTGCATCCAGCGCTCGCCGAACGGCTGGCGCGCGGCAAGTGAAACCGGCCGTCGTGGTGGTGTTGTGCACGGCCCCGGCCAACGGCGAGAAGGGGCGTCTGGGTGCTAAGGCTCTCGCGCAGAAGGTCGTCGACGAAGGCCTCTGCGCCTGCGTCAACGTCGTGCCCGGTGTGACTTCCTTCTTTCGCTGGCAGGGTCGCGTCGATCGAGCCGAAGAACTCCTGCTCGTCGCGAAGACCACCGCTGTCGCCGCCGCGCGCCTGCGGCAGCGCATCGCCGAGCTGCATCCGTACGACGTGCCCGAGGTGATCGAGCTGTCGGTGGCCGATGGCTTGCCGGGCTATCTGCAATGGGTCGCCGACTCGGTCGGCCCTTCGCCTTCGTGAGCGCGGGAGCTCTTCTGCCGCAGCCCGCGCCCGCGCCGTCGCGGGACGTGCACGGCTGGCGCGTCGCACTCGCGCTGGCCATTGGCGTGCTCTGTTGGTGGCTCGGCCACTACTTGCCGTACGCCGCTGACGCCAAACCCGTGGCAGCGTGTCGCCTGCTGTTCGTCACGGGCCTCACGACCGCGTGTTGGTTGCTCGCAGCGATGCCCATCGCGGCAGCGTCGCTGCTGCCTCTTGCACTGCTGCCCGTGCTCGGCGTGCAATCGACTGCCGAACTGACCAAGGGCTACGGCGATCCGATTCTGTGGCTGTTTGGCGGCGGCTTCGTGCTGGCACAAGCGGTCGAACGCTCGAGCCTGCACCGGCGCCTGGCGCTGCGCATCGTCGGTGCACTCGGTCCCTACCCGCGGCGACTGGTCGGTGGGTTCTTCCTGGCGGCGACGCTCTGCTCGATGTGGATCAGCAACACGGCCGTGGCCCTTTTGCTGTTGCCGATCGGCAGCGTGCTCGTCAAGCGAACGCAAGCCCTCGGCGAACTGTCGCCGAAGGCGCAGGCCAACTTTGGCGCCGGCATCATGTGCGCGATCGCATACGGCGCGTCGATCGGCGGCATGGGCTCGCCGATCGGCACCGCACCCAACGCGCTGTTCTTCGCGGCCCAGGAGCCCTTGGTGGCGGCCGGTGCCAAGCCGGTGTCGTTCCTGCTGTGGGTGCTCGCCTTTGCGCCCTACGCACTGTTGCTAGCACTGGTGTCGAGCTTCGTGGTCGTGCGGGTGGCGCTGCCGTTGCCAGGCGTGCGCCTGCGGCGCGGCGACGAGCTGCTCGCTGAGGCCCGTGCGCTCGGGCGCTGGAGCAAGGCCGAAGTGCGAACGGCGATCTTGTTCGGCTCGGCAGTGTTGTTGTGGTTGACGCGCGGCGACGTGCAACTCGGGCCAGGCTCGGTGGTGCACGGCTGGGCCCATTTCGTCGTGCCCAAGGGCATGCGCGATGGCTACGTCGGCGACGGTTCTGTGGCTGTGTTCATCGCGATCCTGGCCTTTCTGATTCCGGCTGGCACACCCGAGAAGACGCGCCTCGTCGATTGGGAATCGGCGCGCCAGATGCCGTTCGATCTGCTGCTGTTGCTCGGTGGCGGCATCGCCATGGCGGCGGCCTTCGATCCGACGGGTCTGTCGGGGGCGTTCGGCGAACTGCTGCGACCGTGGATCGGTGCGGTGCATCCGGCCCTGTTGCTGTTCGTGCTGGTCGTCGCGATCACGCTGCTGTCGGAGGTCGCGAGCAATACTGCGGTCGCCACCCTGCTGTTGCCGATCTTGCGCGATGGAGCGACTGCGGCGCGCATCGACCCGCTCGTGCTGATGCTGCCCGCCGTGCTGGCTTCGTCGTGTGGCTTCATGCTGCCCATCGCGACCCCGCCCAACACGATCGTGTTCGCGTCGCGGCAGATCACGTTCGGGCAGATGGCGCGCGCCGGCGTGTTCATCGACCTGTTGGCGGCGGCCCTGCTGCTGCCGATGTTGTGGTGGTGGGTCTTCCCGCTGTTTGGCATCGATCCGGCCCAGCTCGCGACCGGCGGGGGTGGCAAGTGAACGGAAAGCGCCCGGCATGGCGTTGGCTGCTGTGCGCGTGGCTGGGCACGTTCTTCGCATTCGCTGCGGTGGCGCACGGCAACTTCGAGAACACCGACACGGCGTTCACGATGCACGCGGCGCGCGCGCTCTGGCACCGCGGCGACAGCGGCTTGATCAGCGAAGGTGCGCTCTCGGACGGCGAACGCGTGGGGGCGGAGCACATCGCCCGCATGCAGCACGAAGGCCAACGTCAGTTCGGCAAGATCGGGTTGAACGATCGCTCCTACGTG
>JBDSBS010000844.1:0-2913 GCA_039921435.1 Planctomycetota bacterium
ACCTGCACGAGCCTGCCTGTCTCCACTTCCCACAACGAGAACGTCTCGCTGAGGATCTCGGGGGACATGAATGCGCCGTTCCTCTTGTTTGCCTCTGGTACCACGATGCCGTGCCTGTCGATCCCCGGCGTCGGCAACGGCTTGGTGCTCGGTCTGCCCGCGGACCTTGTCGCCGTTGGCATTCTCACGCAGGTCACACCGTGCTTGTCTTGCCCACCGGGGTACGAGGCCTTCAACTTCACCGTGCCGACGTCCTTGCCCTCGGGCATGGTCATCTCGTTCCAGGCGGCGAGTTTCGGCAACGGGCAACTGGCGCTCACGACCGCGATCACCGTCACGGTTCTGTAGTCCAGAGCGCGTGTGAAGGGCAACGGCCCGCAATCGCTCGCTCGTGCGATCGTTCGCTCGCTCGCTCGTTCGATCGTGCGATCCTTCGATCAGCGGTGCAGCCGTCGCGCGATGCAGGTGCCGATGTCCATCAGGAGCTTCGTCTCCGCTTCGCTGAAGTCATAGGCAACCGGCTTGGCGATGCCGAGCACGCCGCACAACACGTCGCCGGCGAGCATCGGCGCCGCCAGCGAACCTTCCATCTGCGTGAGCTTGGCGCCGGGACGCACGACGCCGCTCTGGTCGCTCTGCAGGTTGCAGACCTGCACGGGCTCGCGCCGTTCGGCGGCGATACCGGCCATGCCCTTGCCGATCGGAATGACCTGCACCTTGTCGAGCACGGGCGGCGGCAGGCCGCGTTGGGAAGTCAGGTGCAGCATGCCGTCCTTTGCATCGAGCAGATGCACGGTGCCGACCGGGCACTCGAAGTGGCGCGTGATGCGTTCGAGCACTGCATCCCAAGCAGGCTTCGGTGACGAAGCGAGTTGGCCTTCGATCGCGACGAGCAGTGGATGCGGCAGTTGGCTCATGCTGCGCATGCTAGCCCGGCGCCGCCGCGCAGGCCCAATCTCACGGTCTTACAGTCTCATGACCTCACGCTCGCACGGCCGCGACCACGCGCGCAACCATCGCCGCGTCCGTTTGGCGCAGAGCAAACTCGTTCGGCCCTGCGCGAGAACCCATCGGCACGCCCTGGCGCCGGAACGTCATGCTGCTGTCGCGCCAGCCAGTCGCCGACAAGTGCACTTCTTGCACCCCGGTCGCAGCGATCAGCGCTGCGACGTTGCCGTCGCGAACTCCTGCCCCCGCCATGACCGCGAGGCGCCCGGCGGCCTGCGCCACGTGCGCCTTGATCCTCGGCGCGCCCACCGGCGCCGACGCCGCCTGGCCCGAAGTCAGCACGCGCGCAATGCCGAGCGAGCACATTGTCTCGATGGCCGAGGCCGGATCGACGCAGAGGTCGAAGGCGCGGTGGAACGTGCACGACAATGGCGCTGCAGAAGCCACCAGTTCACGCAAGCGCGCTTCGTCGAGCTGGCCCGATGGCAGCAGGATGCCGGTGACGATGCCATCGACGCCAGTAGGCCGCAGGTGGCGCACGTCGCGCTGCATCACATCGAACTCGGCTGGGTCGTAGCAGAAGTCGCCTCCGCGCGGCCGCACCATGACGACGACCGGAACGGCGACGGCGGCGCGCACCGCCTCGACGAGACCCAGACTCGGGCTCAGGCCACCTTCGACAAGGCTGCAGCACAGTTCGATTCGGTCGGCGCCGGCCTTGGCAGCGACCGAAGCACCTTCGACGGAGTTGACGGCGACTTCGACCAGCACCCGTGCATTGGCGGACACCTGCATCAATGACTATGGTGCGCAGATGCGCGCCCAATTGCTGCACCTTTCCGGGCCCGACCGCGGTCGTACGCTGACGTACGACGCGCGCGTGGTCACCGTCGGCGCGGCACCGACTTGCGAAGCCGTGGTCTCCGCGCCGGGCGTGGCGGAGAAGCACGCGCAGATCGAGTTCGTCGAGGAAGAGTGCCAGTTCCATCTGCGGCGTCGGGAGGGGCAAGTCTTCGTCAACGGCACCGAGGTCGAAGAAGTGATCCTGCAGGACGGCGATCGGCTCGAGTTCGGCGCCGGCGGGCCGGTCGCGCGCTTCCGCATCTACGTGCCCAACGGCGCCGCCTGCAAGCCCGTGCGCCGCATGCTCGCCGATGCGCGCGACGTCGCCAATGTCAGCGGTGGTGCCGCGGCGACGCAGACGCTGACGCGCGATTTGTTTACGCAGGCCACGACCAAACTCAAGGTCGGCGTGCCGGTGGCGCTCGTCGCGGGTGCGTTCCTCGCCGGTTGGCTCGGTGGGTGGATCGGCAGCAAGCCGGACGCCGAACGCGCACGCCAAGCCGAACTCGAGACGCGCGCCGAACTCGAGCAATTGCGCAAGCAGCAACCGGTCGACACCGTCACGCGGGCCGAACTCGAAACGCTGCGGCGGGCGCAGGAACAACAGCACGAAGAGCTCGCCAAGCTGGCCCGCGCCAACGCGAGCGTGATGCGCATCCAGAAGGAATGGAGTCGCGGAGTCTGTCTGCTACACGGGATCTTCCGCCTGCGCATGCCCGACAAGACGTGGTTCGAGCTCGTCAGCGCCGAACCGTTCGAAGTCGAATACACGGGCTCGGGCTTTCGCGCCACCGGGGCCGGACACATCGTTACCAACCGCCACGTCGTGGCCCCCTGGTTCGAGATGGAAGGGGTCAAGCGGTTGGTGGCGATCGGAGCTACGCCCGAGTTCACCCACCTGACGGCGACGTTCCCCGGGCTGGCACCGCTCGACGTGCCACCCGACAGCATCCTGCGGCGGCAGGACGACCTCGATGTCGCCGTGGTCAAGCTGGATCCAAAGGACCTCGACGGCGTGCCGGTGTTGCCGCTGCACGACCAACAGAGTGAAGCCGAAGACCAGCGCGCGATCGTCGTGGGCTACCCGACGGGGTTAGCGGCGTTGTTGGCGCGCGCCGACAA
>JBDSBS010000845.1:0-7402 GCA_039921435.1 Planctomycetota bacterium
CGGTCCGCCCTGGGACGATCTGTGGCGCTACATGCGCAACACGCCGCTCTTCTACCTCGATCGCATCCGCACACCCCTGCTGATCGTGCATGGCGACATGGACGGCGCACCAATCCAGCAGGGCGAGGAGGCCTTCATGGGCCTCTACCGCCTCGGCAAGCGAGCGCGGTTCGTGCGCTATTGGGGAGAGGGGCACGTCATCGGGTCAGAGGCCAATGTGCGGCACCTCTGGGCACAGATCTTCGACTGGCTCGATAGCCACTTCGGCGGGATTGTTCCCAAGTCGGCGAAGTGACGCGCGGGCGTTCTCGCCGGTCAGCCGTCACGAGTTGCTGCGGTACCTGTCCCACATCACCGCGTGCCACTCCACCCACGCGCGCCGCCACTCCGGCGCCGGCTCCAGTCGCATGTAGCGGTCCATGAAGTCGAAGAACGCGGGGTGGTTCTAGGCTGGTTCTAGGCCGCCTGCAGGCCGAGCAGGCGCGCGACCAGGTCCTCGCCAACCCAACCGTTGACCGACGCACCGCTGCGCCAGGGATTCGCCGACCACCGCACATCGTCGCGCCGAGGTTCGCTGTCGTGGGCGAAGCCCCAGTCCGCCAGCCCCTTGTGCGCCGCGTTGTAGCCGCCGTAGCCGCCGTTCCACACACCCGGCGACGTCTCCCGCACGTAGAACGTCTGGCTGTCTTCGGCGAAGAACTGTGCGCCCGCCTCGTTTGGCCGCGGCGCCGAGGTGAACTCGCGCCCGATCGCCAACATGCGCGCATCCCCGAGTGCCTGGCCCGCCAGCAGGATCGGCAGCTTGCGGCCGCCGCCGTGACTGCCGACACCGCGCCAATGGCAACCGCCGCGCAAGCAGCCGTGCAGGTCGATGCCGAGCTGGACCAAACGCACGTACAGCTGCCGCTTCTGCTCGTTCGGCACGTCGAGCTGCAGCAGCAAGGCTCCGGTGCCGACCAACGCGGCCAGGTCGCGCGAATGGCCCGGCATGTTGTCGAGCGGCAGCGCGCAGCGGCCCACTTCGCTCGGGAAGTGATCCAACCACAAACGCTCGAAGGCCCGGGCCGTGCCGTCGATGGACGGCGTGGCAGGCGGCGCTGGCAAGCACTCGAGCACGCTGTAGTCGAGGTCCGCAGCCCGCCAGAGCACGCTCTTGTCGCCGGCGACGTAGGGTGGCCGGAACGCATCGGGAGCGGGCACCGCGGCGAGGCACGTCAACACGGCCGCCGTGCAGAGTCTGCAGAGCACCTGGCTCGGAGCGACTGGCGACGGAGACGAGACTCGCAGGGGTTCGCATCGCCAACGAACCGGTCCTGGCGATCTCGAGAGCCGCATTGCGCTCGGTCCGATAGTGGGACTCCTGATCGCCGAACAACGCGCTGTCGTATCCCTGTGCGAGCACCGACGGGTCGGAGTCGAGCATGGCCCCGTTGAGGATGCGCCCGGCCCGCTCGAAGCACCGTAGCTCGATCCCGATGATGCGCACCGGACCCACGACCCACGGATCGCCGTTCGCGAACGTTCCCGTGCCGTAGTCGCCGTCGAACCTCCAGGTGATGCCGTGGCGCTCGACGACTCGCGCGGTACGAGCGCAGGGGTCCACCGGTGGTAGTGCAGTCCGAGTGACTCAACGCGGGTAGTGCGGTGACCTGGAGCATGTCGCGTCGGCGCACCGGTGCGTGCGCAGGCGGAATCTCGGGCGAAACGCCCCGCGCCGCGGGCATCAAGGGTGCGATTTGAGCACGAATCGCACGCGCCGGAACGGGGGAGATGGGTTCCGGGTCGTCCCAGGGCGCAGCTTGGACTTCCTACTCGCAGAACCGTCGCGTGGGTCAGGGTGTTCGCGAAGTCCGCCCGGTGAGCACGCCAATGGTCGCGAGCAGTTCGGCAGGATCGATCGGCTTGGTGATGTGGGCCTGGAAGCCCGACAGCAGTGCGGTCGTCTTGTCCTCAGTGCGTGCAAACGCCGTCAGCGCCGCTGCGGGTGCTTTGATGCCGCGACGCCGCACCTCGGCGATGAACTGATAGCCATCCCCGCCTGGCATACCGATGTCACTGAGAATGACGTCGACCGATCGCTCCACGAGCAGCGCCAGCGCGAGCTCGGCATTGTGGACCGCGATCACCGTGATCCGAGAGTCCTCGAGCAGGCGCCGCACTACATCCAACGCATCGGGCTCGTCGTCGACGAGCAGCACACTGACTCCCGACAGGTCGAGGGCCGCCGAGCCGTCCCGCGCCAAGGCGATCGCCCGCGGGTGCTGGCGAATACCCTTCTCGCTGCGCTTCATCACTGCCAATGGCAGCTGCACGACGAACGTCGCCCCCTTGCCAGCACCCTCGCTGGAGGCTGTCACCTGGCCACCGTGCAATTCCGTGAGCTGCTTCACCAGGGCGAGTCCGATGCCGAGCCCACCTTGTTGGCGGGCGGGACCAGCGTCCGCCTGCCGGAAGCGTTCGAACACGTGCGGCAGGAACTCGGGATCCAGGCCAGTCCCGGTATCGCTCACGGAGATCTCCACGTGCGAGTTGACGCGGGACAGAACTATCTGAACCCGCCCTCCGCGCGGCGTGAACTTGATCGCGTTCGACAGCAGGTTCCAGACGATCTGCTGCAAGCGGGACGGGTCGCCATGCACCGGATCCGCGATCGGTTCGATGATCCTCTGCAGGCGCACACCCTTTGCCTCGGCCGCCTGGCTCAGCGAATCCACGGCGGCGTCGATCACCACCGGCAGCTCGATGCGCTGCACATCGAGTCGCATCTTGCCGGTAATGATCCGGCTCATGTCGAGCATGTCGGCAATCAGCTGGGTCTGGAGGCGCGCATTGCGCTCGATCACTTCGATGCCCTTGCTGACGCTCGCCGGATCGTGCGCCGTGCGGCGCAGCACGTGCGTCCAGCCCACGATGGCATTGAGCGGCGTGCGCAGTTCATGTGAGAGGGTCGCGAGGAACTCGTCCCGGATGCGCATGGAACGTTCCAACTCTGCTCGTGCTGCGCGTTCGCTGTCCAGCAGCCGCATGCGTTCGCTCTCCGACTGTCTGCGCTCGGTGATGTCGACCGACAGCTGCGAAATCCCGCCGTTGGAAGTGGGCGCCATGCGCAGGTCCCACCAGACCGCATCTGGTTCGTAGTAGTAGTCAACGCTCGCTGGCTCACGCGTGCTCATCACCCGTCGTGCCGTCGCCTCCCAGTCCGATCCGGCCAGGGCGGGGAACACATCCCACACATTTCGACCGATCGCCGATTGCCGAGGGATGCCCGTCATCCGGCACCAGGAATCGCTGACGAACTCGAACTTCCATTCCTCGTCGAGCACGGCGAGGTGGTCGCGGATCCCTGCAAGCACGGTGTGCAAACGATCGCGTTCCGCTTCGGCTTCTCGGCGCAGAGCGCGTTCGCGTTCGCCGGCAGCCGAACGCAGGCGCGTGACCGCGACGTTGGCGCGCACGCGGGCCCTGAGCTCGACCGCCGAGAAGGGCTTGACGAGGTAGTCGTCGGCGCCGTGATCGAAGCCCTCGACTCTGTTGTCCTCGCCAGCCCGCGCCGACAGCACGATCACCGCGATGTCATTGAGCGTCGCATGCGAACGCACGGCCCGCAGCAGCGCGAAGCCATCCATCACCGGCATCATGACGTCGCAGAGCAGCAGGTCGGGGCGCTGCCGCTCGAGAGCCACCAGCGCCTGTTCGCCATCGGCCACGGCCACTACGGTGTGCCCATCCTGCTCGAGCAGCCGCTGCACGTATTCCCGCATGTCCTTGTTGTCGTCAGCGAGCACGATTCGAGCGCGCAGCGAGCCCAAGGGCGACAGCTGGTCCGGAGCGTCGTGCCCAGGCGCCGCCGGTTTCACCTCCGACCGTTGTTCGGGCCGGGGTTCTGGTTCCCTCAGCCAACGACTCGCCTCCCCGAGCGTGAGAGCCGTGTGCCGAGCCGCGTTTGACCGAGCCGCGGTAGATCGATCACTTCCCGACCGTGAAGCGTTCGCATTGATTCCAACCGCGAGCGGAACCGTGACGCGGAAGGTGCTGCCTTGCCCCTCGCTGCTTTCGGCGGTCACCGTTCCACCATGCAACTTGACGAGTTCCGCGACGAGCGAGAGGCCGATGCCAGTGCCTTCGTGGGTGCGCGCACGGGCGCCGAGCACACGGTGAAAACGGGTGAAGACGTGCGCAAGCTCGTGCGCCGGGATGCCCGTGCCGGTGTCGCTGACGGCCAGCACCGCGCAATCGCCTTGCTGCTCCAGTCTGACCGTCACCGAGCCCTGCACTGTGTACTTGAGCGCGTTCGACAGCAGGTTCAGTACGATCTTCTCCCAGGCATCGCTGTCGACATGCACCGGGGCAGGCAAGCGCGGACAAACCACCTCGAACGCGAGCCCAGCCTTCTCCATGGCCGATCGGAACACGCTCGCCACTTCCGCAGTGAGTATGTCGAGCTCGACGGGCTGCATCGACAATTGCATGCGCCCGGCTTCGAGGCTCGAAAAGTCGAGCAGCGCATTGACGAGCTTCAACAGGCGCTGGCCGTTGCGGTGCGCGAGGGACACGAGTTCACGCTCGGGTCCCTCGGGCCAGCTGGGCCGGGCAAGCAGATCCTCGAGCGGCGAGAGCATCAGCGTGAGCGGCGTGCGAAACTCGTGGCTCACGTTGCTGAAGAACACCGACTTGGCGCGGTCGATCTCCGCCAACGCCTCGGCGCGGGCTCGTTGCTGCTGCAGTGCCCACGCCGCGCCGACGGCCTCGGCGATGTGGGACGCGGCCAGTCGCAGGAAGCCGCGGTAGCTCTCGTCGAGCGAGCGGCGCGAACTGATGCCCGCCACCAGGACACCGACTGGTGGATGGCCGGCGATCGACATCGGCAGCAACAGGACCTCGCGCGGAGGTTCGGACCAGGGCCCGCCGGGCAGCGGTGCCCGCCCCGCGAGGGCCTGCCCGGCCAGCAGCAGCTCGCCTCGCAGGGCTGCTTCGATCGGCCACGCATCGTCCGGCGTGACGTCCATGCCCGAGGCGGCGACGCAGCGCGCGCGATCGAGACCCTCCATGGTGTCGATCAACAGAGCAAACGGCACGTCCTGCGCATTGGCGCCGAGAACTCGCGCCGCCTCAACAAACGCCTCGCTCGTCGTCGTCGCCTCGGCGCTCACGGCGCTGAGGTCGCGTAGCGTGCGCAAACGCCGTTCGCCGACGACGCGGCCGGTTGTCTCGCTGACGATGCAGAACACGCCGCCGACGCCGCCCGTCTCGTCGCGCACCGGGTCATAGGAGACGTCGAAGAAGGTCTCTTCGGCGTAGCCATGGCGCTCGAGAAAGAAGGGGTGATCGCTGGCCCAGAACGCTTCGCCCGTTCGCCGCACACGTTCCATCAGCGGCTCGAGTACATCGCCCCATATCTCGCTCCACACTTCGCTCGCCGGACGAGCGAGAGCCCAGGGATGCTTCTTGCCGAGGGTCGGCCGGTAGGCGTCGTTGTAGATGGTCGTCAGATTGGGGCCCCAGAACATGCAGATCTGGGCCCGCGAGGCGACGAGGATGCTGACCGCGCTGCGAAGGCTCTGCGGCCAGTGCAAGACCGGGCCGAGCGCTGTCCCGGCCCAATCGTGGGCACGGATGCGCTCTGCCATCTCTCCGTGGCCGGCGAGGAAGCCTAGCGAAGGCTCTGGCGGATCAGGTCGGCGTTCCACGTTGGGACGGAGTTCGAGAGTGCTCAGACGGAAGCCCGAAGCAAGCTAGCAAGTACGGGTGCGCTTGCAAAGCCAGCAGGAGTGCGACGGGTGCCTGCGCGCCTCGTCAATCTTCCCCAAGCTCGACGACCGCATCGGTTCCTGGCTTGCTGCGTAGTTGCCGGTCGCACCCTGACGCAAGACGAGCGACGCGAGGTAGTCATGGAGTTGAACGCCAAGCATCATGCAGACCTCGCCGTGCCGCAGGTCTACGCCCAGTTGCTCGACCAAGGGCGCTTCCTGTGCTCGACCCGCTCGACGTACCGCATCCTGCAGTAGGAGGACGGCGTGCGTGAACGCCGCAATCAGCTTCGCCATCCGAACTACACCAAGCCTGAACTTCTGGCTACCGCCCCAAACCAAGTCTGGTCGTGGGACATCACCAAACTGCTTGGCCCACAGAAGTGGACCTACTTCCACCTCTACGGCGCGGTCCGCGGCTTAAGGGCTAGACATTGCGGGCGCAGGGTTGCTGTCGCCCGACTACTCGGGTTCGACCGCCTCGATGGCGCCTTGCTCGCGCGACGGTTTGGTGCGGTAGCGGTCGTGGATCCACAGGTACTGGTCGGGGGCACGCCGCACTAACCGTTCGAGCGCCTGGTTGACCCGCAGCACACCGTCGTAGAGGTCCCGCTCCTGGTCACCGGTGCGTGCGAGCACGAACGTGTCCGCCGCGACGAGGTCGAAGCGGAAGCCGCGCCCTCGCCGCAGGGCGACGCCGACGACGATGGGGTAGCCGTGGCGCAGCGCCAAGCTGATCGCGGACCGCTCGCAACTGGCGATCTCGCCGAAGAACGGAGCAAACACGCCGCGCAACCGCTGGTTCTGGTCGACGACCTGCAGCGCGACGCGGCCCGCCAGCAGCGCGTCCGCGAGGCCCTTGATGCCGCCGCGGCGCGCATGCATGCGCAGACCACCGCCCTCGCGATTGCCGAGCAGCCACCGCTCCACCAGCGGGTTCTTGGTCGCGCGCCCGATGGCGTGCGCGCCGCCAAAGCGCTGCGCCAATCCCAACGCCGCCATCTCCCAGTTGCCGAGATGCGCCGTGAGACCAATGAACGGCGGCCTGCTCGGCAGGTGGCGTTCGGCCCCCGAGTAGTCGAGCACCGAGGCGATGCGGCCGCCGCGCGCCAAGAGGCGCGTCACCCGCGCCATGTCGAGCGGCACCTTGAACAGGTTGCCGGTCGCACGCGAGCCGAGGCGCAGCAGCTCGCGCGTGCTGCGCTCGGGGTACGCATTGCGCAGGAGGTGCAGCGCGTAGCCGCGCCGGCGCCCGTCCCACCGGAAGAACAAGCGGCCCAGCAGGTCGGCAGCACCGTAACCGAGCCACTGCGGCACGCGCGCCGCCGCGCCGATCGCGGCGCGCGCGAGCCAGTAGACGAGCCGATCGACGAAGCGCACTTTCACAGCAGGAACTCCGCCGGCGATGGCGGCGCGTCGAGGAAGCGCAAGTCGATGCGCAGCACGTGGCGCTCGACATCGAACGACGACAGGCGGGCTTCTTCCTTCTCGGTCGTCAGCAGGATGGCGCCACTGGCGCCGGCCGCGGCCGCAGCGACCGCCACTTCGGCCGCCGTGAAGTGGTGATGGTCGCGGTGGCAGAACTCGCGCGTGACTTCGACACCCAGCGCTTCGACCGTGGCGCGGAAGCTGCGCGGTCGCGCGATCGCCGACAG
>JBDSBS010000846.1:0-11204 GCA_039921435.1 Planctomycetota bacterium
ATGCAGTGCACGCCGGCCTCGTTGAATCCGCTCAACGTGCCGACGAAGCCAGGCCACATCATCGATACGTAGCGCTTCTGTCCTGGCTCGCTCGGTGTCACTGCGAACATCACGAAGTGGCTGACCGTCACGCGCCGCAGGTCGCACTCGCCGTCCATGTTGCGCCCAGCGATCGTGCCACCGCCAACGTCGGTGCCAGCCGTTCGCTCGCCCCAGCAGACGAACTGCGTGCAGCTCGATCGCATGGCGCGAGTCTCGATGTAGGCGTTGATCGCGAGCAGCTCGGTTCGCCCGAAGTCGCGTCCCAGCTCGGCGAGCTTCAAGTTTGCGCCTGAGTCGTGCATGCCCGCCAACACGCCGTCGATCTCGCGCAGGAACGGTTCTGGCCACACGAATGCGCGGTCCAGGAACGCGGCGAATTCGCGGTAGGCATTGGCCGATCCGAGACGGTCCTGGAGCACGTAGAACCGGAAGAAATCGACGATCTGAGCCGCGAGCAGCTCGCCGTGCGCGTGACCGCGTTCGGCTGGGTCCCCATGCAGTTGCACGATCGGGTAGCCGCGCTGCCAACGCAGGGCGCCATTCGCGAGCACGCGATCGGCCTTAGGCAACGGCATGGGGGCGCGCAGCGTGAGCTGAAGATCTTCGGCGTCTCTGTGGGGCACATCGACGCGCAGCAACCAGCCACATGGTTCGGGCACCGCCGGTGTCCAAGTGCCGTCGCCGTTCACGTCGACGAACGCGAACACGGCGTAGCTGCCGGCCGCGGTGTCGATCGCGAAGGCTCCATCTGGTCCGGCGAGGATCGAGGCATCGGCCCTTCGCGCGTGCAGCGTGCGCGGGTCGAAGTCCTCGGAGGTACCTTCAGCGCGTTCGCGCAGACGGCGCAGCTCGACGTGCACCAGCCCGTGGCTCGTGCCCTCGACGCGAACCTTGCCGCGCAATGACGACAGGCTGCCAGAGTGCTGTGGGATGGTGAGAGTGGCGAACGCGACGAAGCTGACGAATGCGAGCATCGACATGACAATGCGCACTCTAGCCGCTCATTCCTTCGGTCGCGTCCGTCCAGTCAAACCGCGCAAGGGATCGATGTGGCGCCACGACGTGGCGTCACTGGCGAACCTCCGGCTCTAAGCGGTGGATGCCGCGAACGATCGCCAACGGCACCGTGCGGGCCCCGTCCAGCTCGAGACTCTGGAAGTCGAGGCGCGTCAAGACTCCCTCGATCACTTCGGCCGCATCGACCCGCACGCGTTGCCCCATGTGTCCGAGCCGGTTGCGAAACAGCGCTTCGAGTTCCGCGTGTTCGCGATCGGCGAGTGCTCGCAGCATTGCGTCGACCCGCTCCGCGATCGAGAGCAACAGCGAGGCGCGATCGACCTCTCGCCCGGTCACCAGTGCGAGTGAACACGCCAGTGCCTCGAGGTCCCGCGGGAAGCGCACGCGGTTGCAGTTGACGCCGATGCCGATCAGGTAGGTGTCAGGACTGCCAACACCGGCGTCGATCAGCACTCCGCACAGCTTGCGCGCATCGACGAACAGGTCGTTTGGCCACTTGATGCGCAGGTGCCGGGCCAAGAGCGGCTCGCACGCCTGAAGTACTGCCACCGGCAGGGCGGCTGGCAAGGCGAGCGGAACTGGCAATGGAACGGTGACCCGGAACGTCACGGCCAGATCCGCCCCGGGTTCGTCGTGCCACTCGCGCTGCTGCCGACCGCGGCCGCGCGTCTGGTGTTCCGCCCAGAAGACTGCATCGCCCGAGCCGGGCTCGGCCGCGGCCAGATCCTGTGTCGAAACACACGACGCCACGTGCGCCAGGTGACGGAATCGTGTGCGTTGCCGCAGCAGGGCTTGGAGACGGGCGTCGTCGGTCATGGCGGGGTGGTGCCGAAGAACCCACATCATCGCGGACTGAAGTCAGGGGTCCACTCCTGTCGATGGTGTGGAAGCGTTGGACGTTTTCGTCGGCGCAGGCAAAGGCAATGGCTCATTCTGGCGATCACCTGCCGACGGGTTTCCTCGGTCCCGTTCGGGGCTGGGCGAGCCTCGTTCCGACAGCGCAGCGCACGCTGCAGCTGCCGCGGGACCGCCGTCGCCTTCGCGAAATGCCGGCGAACGAAGCGCCCTTCGATCTGATCGAGGTGCAGGCGTTCACCGAATCGCTCGGTCGCATCGAGGATGCCCTTGGCGACCTCGCGCGCCGGTTGACCCCGGACGGCACCCTGTTGCTCGACATCGACAACGTGCAATCGGCACGCATGCTGCGCATGGTCGTCGAAGGGCGACCCGGCAGCTTCGACCCGGCCGGCAGCACCGACGATCCCTCGTTGTGCCTGCCGCTGCGGCGCGTGATGGTGGCCTGTTCGACCGCGGGCCTGTTCGTCACCGACGTGCTGCGGGTGCCGGTGGCCGCTGCGGAGTTCGGCGCTGGGCTGCCACGTGCGCTGATGGCGCACGGGCTCCTGCCCCTGGAGTGGCTCGACGGTCCGCCGCCATCGCGGTTCTGGCTCGCTTGCAACACGCAGCGCACCGTGGCCGGATCGGTCGTGCTCGCCGGCGGCGATGCCACCGACCGCGCACGTACTGCAGGGCTGTTGCGCACGTTCTTGCCCCGCGACTGGGAGATCGTCGACTGGCAGGCCGCCTGCGGCGATGACCAGAGCGAGTGCGCCCAGTGGAATCGCGGCGTTGCGACGGCGCGCGGCGACCTGATCTGGTTCTTGCGCGGCGGTGCAACACCGACGCGAGAGTTGTTCGAAGCGCTCTCGGTGGCGGCTGGCACTGGCGCTGCGGTGCCCGGTACCGACGATCAGCGTACTTACCCCGGCGACCTCTCGGGTCTCATGCTGTCGCGCAACGACGTGCTGTTGCTCGGGCCAGTGCCGGAGCACATCGCGAACACGCAGGTGGCTCTCGAAGAGTACCAGATGCGCTTCGATGGCAAGCTGCCCGCCGCGCAGGTCGTGGCCGGAGAGTTCGTGTCGCCGCGCCCGAATGTCGAGGCGCCCGAGTGCTTCGCCGCCGAAGCAGAGAGCCTTATGCAGCGCTGGTCACCGATCACGGAAGGTGAGCCAGAGATCTCGTCGACCGACCCTTCGCAGCCGACCGACACACAGCCAGCATCTCCGTGGTCAGGCCGCCGCCCGCGCATCACGCTGTGCATGATTGTGCGCAACGAGCAGCGCTTCCTGCCCGAGTGCCTCGCTCGCGCCCGGGCCGCCGCCGACGAGATCATCGTCGTCGACACCGGTTCGACCGACACCACCGTCGCGATCGCCGAGTCGTTCGGCGCCAAGGTGCTGCACGAACTGTGGCAGGACGACTTCTCGGCGCCGCGCAACACATCGCTGCGGGCCGCGACCGGCGAATGGATCCTCGTGCTCGACGCCGACGAGTTCCTGATGCCAGGCTCTTGCGAACGCATTCGCGAACTCGCGGAGAACGCGTCGGTGTCTGGCTACCACCTGCACTTCATCAACATCTACGGCAGTGGTCGCACGCTCGGTGTGATGATGGTGCGTCTGTTCCGGAACTTGCCTGGCATCGAGTACCAGAACATCATCCACGAGCAGGTCACGCCGAGCCTGCAGCGCTTCGGCAACGAACGCGGTCTCGTGTTGTCCAGCGCCGACGTCGAAGTCGAGCACCACGGCTACACCGACGAGGTCATGGACCAGCGCGGCAAGAACGAACGCAACGAACGCTTGTTCAAGAAGCAGCTCTCGCTGCATCGCGACGACATCTACAGCCACTACAAGTACGGCGACTTCTTGCGGCGCGTACCGGGTCGCGGCGTTGATGCGCGGCGACTGTTGGAGCGCTGCTTCGAACTCATTACTCGAGGCTCGCCATCGTTGCCGCGCGAGCTGCCGTACGCCGGCGAAGTGGCGGCGCTCTGTGCGCTCGAACTGACGCGCGCTGGCGAACTCGAACGCGCGCGTGCCGTAATCGACCTGGCCCTGCGCCGTTTCATCCCGACGCCCAATCTGCACTACCTCGCCGCCAGCCTGGCTCTCGCCGAAGGGCGCGCCGAGGACGCGATTGCGCACTACCGCCGCTGCCTGTGTTACCACGGCCAAGTTCTGGTCGTGCCGATCCAGGAGGGCGTCACGAGCTACGTGTCGCTCGCCGGCATCGCGCAGGCCTGGCTGCAGCGCGGCGATCTCGATCGCGCCCAGCGGCTGCTCGAGCAAGCGACCGCGATCGAGCCCTCTTACGAAGTTGCACACTTGGCGCTCTCGCGCCTGTGGCTGCAGCGCGGTGACAACAGTCGCGCCCTGCGCGTGCTGACGACCTTCATGGCGGCGCACCCGGATTCCCCGGGCGCCTGCCAGCAGACCACCCTGATCCTGCAGCGGCTCGGCCAGAAGGCCGCAGCGCGGCGGATGGGGCAACACGCCGTGCGGTTGCTCGAGGCGCGTGCCCTCGACCCCGAAGCGGCGGCAGCGAACCAGCTCCTGGCCACCCTGTGAGCCCAGGACCGACCGAGTATCCCCAGAAGAGGAGTTGACGATGACGACGATGACCAAGAACCAGGCGCCGACCAACCCGTCGGCCATCCCCCAGCGACAGGGCTTCCAGACCATCCCGACGCGGATCCGCGACGTGCGTGACGCGCAGGTGTCGCCGTTGGTGGTCGAGCCCATGGCCGAAGAGAACCGGGCGGCAGTCCGCCAGAGCCTCGGCGAGCTCGGCACCAAGTTGGCGGAGATCCACCGCACCGCGGCCGAGGCCTACCTGTCGCAAGGTCTCTACGAAAACTCGCTGCCGCACCTCGAAGCGGCCGCGACGTTCGCACCGACCGAGAACGACTACCAGCAGCAGCTGGGCTTCGTTCGCTATCTGACCGGTGACGACACAGGCGCCATCAACTCGTTCAACGCCGTGCTGGCCGTCGACGGCGGCAACGCCGAAGCGTGGTTCAACCTCGGCATGGTGCTGTTCGGGCAAGAGCAGTTTGCTGAAGCAGAGAACTGCTTCCGCCGCGCCAGCGAGATCCAGGGCAACGACTCGCAGACCTGGAACAACCGCGGCGTGTGCCTGTGGAAGATGCAGCGTACAGCTGACGCGAAGAGCTGCTTCCAGAAGGCGCTGCAGTTCGATCCGAACGACGCCGACGCGGCGTTCAATCTACAGAGCATCGGCTGATCGGCGCGGTGCCCGCGGTTGCTTGCCCGGGTTCGGCCTCGGCAACGGCGGCCCGCACAGCACGAGCGGGCTCTATGCCCGCGTCTGACAGTAGCGGCATCGAGTGGTTGGCTCGGCGATCATCGATCGGCAAGTGCACGCTGTGCCAAGGCAGCGAACTCGCGATCACCTCCGTTCGCCAGTTGCTCGAGCGCGGGAGCCGCGAGCTGCACCGTCTCGCGGCACTGAGCAATCGTCACCAGAGCCTCGCGCACGACGATGCGCTGATCGCTCTGCAGGCAGGCGGTGAGGTCGGCGGCGAACGCGACCCACGGCTTGGGCCACTGGCGCACGGCTTCGATCGCGGACAGGCGCGCTTGCGTGTTGCTGGCATACAGCAGGTGGCGCAGGGCGAGTTGCCTCGCGGCCGTGTCGGTGCTGCGCGTGAGCACCGCGCGCGCACAAGTGAAGCGCCACTCGTCGTAACGCCACAGCGTCGGCCATCTCACTGCGGGTAGAGCGTTGGTGGCGCTCTCGCCGATGCCGGCGCAGTGCTCGGTCTTGACGATCGGTGGTCGCGGTGTTGAGGCCTCGAGGTAGCCCGCGAGCTCGGCGACGACGGTGGTCACGTCGTCGGGACAGGCGAGCGCAAGCTCGGCGATGGCCTCGAGCACTTCGCGTTGGCCATGCGCGCCGTTCGCTTCGATCTCGTAGTGGGTTGCGCGGCGCCCGCCAGGAACGCCAGCGTCGACGCGTTCGGCTTGCAAGCGCGCGATCGAGAGCTGCAGGCTCCCGGCGTCGCGCGACTCGGCGGTAACCCTCAGTCGGCGAACGAGCCGCACGTATTCGTACCATGCAAAGGTCGGTCGATCGACGGCCGGGCTGTAGAGAAGCCCCGCGTCGGCCCAAGTCGGGATCGCTTCCGCGATCGTGCGTCGCACTTCGTCGTCAGCGAGCAACGCGCCGTTGGCGAGCGCGCGCAGTAGGTGGCTTCGTTCCGGTTCCTCGGACAAGGGAATGGCCGCGACCAGGCGCGGGATCTCGCTCGCCGTGGCTATGCCCAGGTCCGCCAGCGCAGCTGCGAAGGTCGCCGCCGCGGCATCGCGACGTTTGGCTGCCGCCAAGAACGCATCCAGCACCGCGCGCACCCCGTCGCTGCCGGCCAAGGCGAGTTCGTGCATCGCTGTTGGGCGAGTGCGCGCGTCGAGCAGCCGCTTGGCTGCATTCGCGGGTGTCGCGCGAGTCTGCGCCGCCGCGTCGGTGCACAGGGCGAGAGCGAGACACAGTCCGAGCAGCAGGGGATTCTGCATCACGGTGAGGTTATCGCGAGGACCAGTCGCCAATACGATCGGCGTATCGAGATAGATCATCGCTCCTCGCGGTCCCTTTGCAGGTCCGCCATGAGCTGATCGAATCGCATGATCGGCTTCATCGGTGGTAACGGCACGCTGGCTGGCAGTGTCGGAGGTGTGAGCACTCCTTCGCAAATCAAGTCTGCGAGGCGTGCATCCGTGCTCGTAGCGCTGCGCCCCAGTTGAGGTGGAACGATCTCGGCGACTACTCTGTCGCGGTCGGTGATCAACACAACCTCGCCACCAGCGGCGAGGCGCACGAATTCGCTGAGCTTGTTCTTGAGGACCTCGAGGTCTACGGCGCGCATGTCGAGGAAAGTGGCTACCAAAGGCTTCCTTGTCAAATGCCGCACCAATCACGCACAACGCAGGCGACGGGGGTGGATTTGCGCGGCCGCTCGGACCCGGCTCGGCTCCTGTGTCGGGTGCGCAGATCCTGCGAACATTGCCGGCCAGCGCCAGCCGGGTGGGACTTCCCATTCGCACCGGGGGCCGTTCCGCCTCAGAAGCTCTTCATGACACGGAAGCCGATGTCCGCCGACCATGTGTCTGCCGCGACCGGAAACCGCGCCGCCGAGCGACACAACTTGGGGTCCACCGCGTACGACCCTCCGCGCGTCACCCGTTCCTCCTGGCCTTCGTCGATGGGGAACGCGCTGAGCGTGCCGTACCTGCCCGGTCCGTTGCGGCACCACTCGCGCACGTTGCCGGCGATGTCGAACATGCCAAACGCATTGGCCGCGAACGACGCCACGGGTGATGCCCACATGAAGCCGTCGCGCAGTTGCGCTGGCTGTTGCTCGACGATGAGCAAGTCGGCGCGCGACAGGTCGAGCAAGTTGGCCTTGCCTTCGGCGAGCAACACGTCGTCGCCCCACCAGTACAGAGTGTCCGTGTTGGCACGCGCAGCGCGTTCCCAGTGCGACTCGCGCGGCAGTTCGTAGCCGAAGTGTTTGCAGAACGCTTGCGCGTCGGCCCACGTCACGTTGGCGACGGGCACGTTCTCGGCGTTGTCACCGGGCTTGCGCCAGGTGTTCGCATCGTTGCGTTCTTCGGCCGTCGTCTTGTAGTTCGTCGCGGCGGCGAAGCGGCGCCATTCACCGACGGTCACCTCCGTGCGACCGAGGTAGAAGGGCTTGTTGACCTCGCAGGTGAACTGCGGATGTTCGTCGGCATCGCCGATGCCCTCGGGCGAACCTATCTTGAACTGCCCCGACGGAATCAGTGCAAAGTGCACACCCGAACTCGGGTCGACGACCTGTGCCGGATAGCACACGCCCGCGAACCACGCCCAGCCCTTGTCGGCGACCTGCGTGTCCGGCCACGGGTTCTCGAGCTTCAAACCGATGACGCGTTCGATGCGGCCGCGCCGGCCCTGCGTGTCGGTGGCTTCGGCAATGAGTCGACCGCCGAACTGCGCGAGCGGCAGGCGGCGCACGTAGCTACCGTCGTTCTCGGGCCGCACCTCGGTGCCGTTGATGCGGACCTTGCAGTCGCTGCTGCCGACGATCGCTATGCGCACCGTCGTCACTGCATCGGCGGAGTCTTCCGAGAACCATGGCTCGAGCCATTGCAGGGTCGGCGCGCCGGCGACGACGACCGGCACCTCGGGTGTGGGTGACACGCCGAAGGCCCAACGGATCGCGGGTTCGAGCCAGCCAAACCAGTAGGCGGCGAGTAGCCCGATCATCAGCAGCGTGCCGAAGCCCGAGAGCACCGACATGATGCCGGACCACCGCCGCGTGCCCTGGCGGTCGCGCTGGGTTTCCACGACGGTCCCGCCTTTGCCCGCGGTCGTCGTGACGAGTTCGCGGATCCGCGCCAGGGTGGTCCCGGGCGGCGAGACCATCGTCGCCAACGTCACCGACGTCGAGGCCACGTCGGCTGGCACGGAGCTGTCGACCCCGATCGTGCGACCGAGTTCGGTCGCGAGGGCGCGAGCGTTCGCAAAGCGTTCCTCCGGTTTCCGCGCGACGCAGCGCGCGACGATCGCCGCCAGTGCCGGGCTGACGTCGGGGCGCGCTTGCATCAAGTCGGGGAACGGCTCGTGCAGCACGTGGCGGCTGATATCGGCGATCGACGTGCCTTCGATCGGATCGCGGCCCACGAGCAGAAACCAGAACGTCGCGCCGAGTGCCCACACGTCGGCGGCCGGCCCGACCTTGCGCGCGTCCTCCCATTGGTCGGGCGACATGTACAACGGTGTGCCCATCACCTGCTGCGTCAGCGTCACCTGCGCTCCACCTTCGATCGCCTTGGCGAGGCCCAGGTCGGCGACCTTCACGGCGCCGTTCTTGGCGATGAGGATGTTGTCGGGTTTGATGTCGCGGTGCACGACGCCTTGTTCGTGCGCCTTGCCAAGTCCGCGCGCAGCGGCGAGCACGATCGCGGCCGCCTCCTGCGGCTCGAGCGGTCCCTTGCGCCGGACCCGCTGCCGTGCGTTCTCGCCGTCGACGAACTCCATGACGAGGTAGCGCAGGTCTTCGAAGGAGCGCACGTCGAAGACGCGGATCAGGTTGTCGTGCTGCACCTGTGCGGCGAGGCGCGCTTCGCGTTGGAAGCGCACCACGTGCTCGGGGCCATGCGCCAACGAAGCGTGCATGACCTTGACGGCGACGTCGATGTCGAGGTTGAGGTGGCGGCCGCGAAACACGGCGCCCATGCCACCTTCGCCGACGCGTGCGTAGAGCACGCACGGGTCGAGCACGCGGAAGCCCTCGATGAGCGGAGCGTCGCTCAACAATGGATCATCGATGAGGTCGTCGGTCATGGGCGCGTGCGGTGTGCAGTGGCTCGGGACAGGCCAGCACTGCTGCGCTGGTCCATGAGCGGGCGGGATGCTACTCGCCGCCTCGACGCGGAAGAACAGGGCCACACGACCCTGACCACCGCTCGCGGCCGACGCGTTCCCTCATCGGCCGACGCGAAACAACAACTCGACTTGCGGATCGAGTTCGACGTTCTCGAGCGAACCTTCGATCGGAACGCGCTGTTGCGCCTGGTCCATGCGCACTCGGTGCTCCGCTTGCTGGCCGGCCGCACCAGTGCGCAGCCGCAACCAGAATGTGTAGGGCTCGCCCTTCTGCACCTGCTCGACGAGCAGAGCGCCGTCTACCGCCGTGACCTTCAGCTCGGGACAGCCGACGCGGTCGAGCCACTGCGCGAAGAACCAGCCGAGCTCGCGCTTGCTGTGGCGTTCGATCGCCGCGACGAAGTCGCTGGTGACCACCGAGCGGCCGCGGAACGCTTCGTACCACGCCTTCAAGGCGCCGAAGAACACCTCGTCGCCGAGCTCACCGCGCAGCATGTGCAAGACCCAGGCACCCTTTGGATAGGTGTTCGAGTTGAGCGCCTGGTCGGGGTGGGCAAAGTGGTCGTCGCGGATCGTCTTGGTCCTGCCTTCGAAGCTCTTGCGCCAGCGCTCGCGCATCTGCGCGAGGCTCTCTTGCAAGCTCGGCCCGCCGGCCTTCGCGTGCAGCCACGGACCGAAGTAGCTCGCGAAGCCTTCGCTGAGCCAGACCTCGCGCCACTCGGCATAGCCAACTCCGTCGCCAAACCACATGTGCACCAGTTCATGCGCCAGCGTCCCGGTGCCGTGATCGGGCCCGTCGAACAGGTTCTCGGCCAACTGCACGCAGCCCGGCGCTTCGAAGCCGCCCCAGCGCGTCGGACACTGCACGGTCGTGTACTTGCCGAACGCGTACGGCCCAAACGTCGTCTCCATCGTGTGCAGCCACTCTGCATCGTGCACGAGGGCCACCTTGGCGGCGTCGACGTCGCGGCGGTAGACGAAGTGATCGATGAGCCGCGTATCGCCCGCCTCGGGCACGCGCGCGAGCGGTCCGACGACGATCGCGAACATGTAGGGCGGGATCTCGGTCTCGCTCTGCAGGAACACCAAACGGTAGCCGTCGGGTGCTTGTGCCCCCTCCGGCACCTTGCCGGGCAGCCCATAGCCGATCGCTTCGTCGCCTTCGGGATACATGAGGAGCAACGAGAAGCGCGCGCGATCGGCGGGGTTGTCCTCGCACGGCAACCAGCCGCGCGCACGAATCGAGTAGTGATCCGTGAACGCCATGCCTTCGCCGTAGCGGTTGTCCTTGAAGTAGAAGCCGTCGACGGGCTTGCCGGTCAGGTGCGCCGAGAAGCGCACGTCGCTGCCCTTGGGGGCGGGCGTCGGCAAGGTCAGCACGACGTGGTCGTCCTGCCATACAGCCGGCAGATCGTGGCCATCGTAGGTCGTGAAGGTGACGTGCCAGTCGGCGGAACGTTGGGCATCGAGCTGGATCGTCGCGAGTTCCTCGACGGCCGTGATCGTGTATTGCACTTCGCCGAGCAGCCGCTTGCCCGCGAGGTCCACCTGCAGCGTGATTGCGTAGTGCCTCGCGTCCTGAGTCGGCAGGTCCGTCCACCGCGGCGCGGGTACCAGGTCCTGAGCCCGAGTCTGGGTGGCGCCGGCGGCCAGCGAGAAGAACAACGCGAGAAGGGGTCGCACGTGGGTAGTAGACTGGCCCGAGCTTGCTGGCACCAGCGGGACACTTGACTGCGGCTGCCTCGGCCGCGTCACAGTACGGTCGTCAAGAAGGTCCACGCTCGCCACAATCTCTGGCATGGACACGATCGTCGTTCCCTGCCCGCAGTGCCGCGCGCTCAACCGACTGCCCGACAGCGGCATCGCTGACGTGCCGGTCTGCTCGTCGTGCAAGGCGCACCTGCTCGGAGTGC
>JBDSBS010000847.1:0-12217 GCA_039921435.1 Planctomycetota bacterium
CTGGCGCCGGCACGGGCTGCTCAGCGTGCACGAAACTCCGGCTGTCGGATGATCCACGCCCAGCTGATCCACGATCGCCGAACCTTGATTGGCCAGGGCTATTTGTGGGGCACGGGCAGGGCTAGCCCACTGCGGCGACGGCGCGGCCGACCGCGACATGGGACGGCACGTCGTGGAGCCAACCCCCTCAGTTGTCGCCAGCCAGGCGCATCGACCAGTCAGTCGCCTGCGTCTCGAGTCGAGAGCGGCTCGTGCTCGTTGCGACGATGATTTGGGCCGGCTGCTGACTCTCACGCTGCCAAATCACGCTGCCGGGATGGCCGAGTCTGCGCACATTGTGCCTAGCGAACATAATGTCGACAGGACATAATGTGCGCATGGACCTGCCGTTCCTCAACCGCACCAAAGAACTCCAGCGATTGCGCAGCGCCTTGTTCGGCGCCTCGCCGGGCCTGGTCTGCATCTACGGCCGCCGGCGCCTTGGCAAATCAGCCCTGCTGAGGAACCTGCTCGAAGCAGTGCCATCACCCTACTACGTCGGAGATGCGCGCGAAGCCGCACCGCAACGCCAGGCGCTGGCTACCGAAATCGGCCGGTACGTAGCCGGTTTCGATGCCGTCGACTACCGCGACTGGGACAACCTCCTGGCCCAGTGGTGGCGGCTTGCGCCAAGAGCCATGGCGTTGGTCATCGATGAGTTCCCCGCACTCGTGTCGAGCTCACCGGAGCTACCCAGCCTGCTGCAAAAGCACATCGACCTGCATCCGCGACCCTTGGTCCTGTGCGGATCCTCGCAGCGAATGATGCACGGGCTGGTGCTCGACGCCGCAGCACCGCTGTACGGCCGGGCCCGCGAGGTCCTGCGCATCCAACCGCTCGAGCTGCAGTGGATCCGCCCTGCGCTCAAGCTCCGGCGCGCAATCGACGCCATCGAGCACTTCGCCATCTGGGGTGGTGTGCCGCGCTATTGGGAGCTCGCTGCCGAACACGCGGGGCCGCTCAACGCCGCCACACGCCTCGCGCTCGATCCGCTCGGCGTGCTACATCATGAACCGGAACGGCTGCTTCAGGACGATGGCCTGGATGCCGCGCGCAGCGTTTCGGTACTGTCGCTCGTCGGCCAGGGGTGCCACCGCCTGTCCGAGATCGGCGCGCGCCTTGGCACGCCCGCGACCTCGTTGAGCCGCCCGCTGGCCCGCCTCGTCGACTTGGGTCTGATCGTTCGCGAAGTGCCGTTTGGACGAACGACACGCGACACGAAGCGCACGCTCTACCGTCTGGGGGACCCGTTCCTGGCCTTCTGGCATCGGTTCGTCGAGCCCAACCGTTCGCGCCTCGCCATCGGCCAGCTCGACGTGGTCGCGAGCGAAGTGCGCAGCAGTTGGCCGCAGTTCCTAGGCGGCGTCTGGGAACGCATGGCCCGCGACAGCGTGCCGCGTCTCACCATCGCCGGCCGGCGTTGGCATCCAGCCGCAGCCTGGTGGGGCATGGCCGCGGACCGGCAACCGTTGGAACTGGACGTCGTCGCTCGGTGCGTCGACGACCCAAGACTCGTGCTGGTTGGCGAAGCCAAGGTCACCGCAACCGTGCGCGAGGTCAGACGAATCGAAGCCCAGGTGATGCGCGACGCCGCGCGGTGCCCCGAACTCGCAGGCTGCAAGGTGCAACCCGCGGTGTGGGTGTTGCGGGGCCGACCGCGCGTGCCTGGGGTAGCCGTCGTGACCGCGGACGATGTCGTCGGCAGACCGCCCACGCCGAAACGGGCGTCGCGACGGTGACGCGAGCCCATAGCCCAGGCTCGCTGCCATCAGCTACGCGTTTCACATCTTCTCCAACCGCGCTCCCGTCGGCGCATCGACGATCTTCCAACCAGCCGCCGCGATCTGGTCGCGCAGCTGGTCCGCGAGCTTCCAGTCCTTCTTCTGCTTCGCTGCCTTGCGCTGCTCGAGCAGCCCGAGCAACTCGGCGGGCGCATCGCTCGTCGCATCGGCCACGGGCTCTGGCCCGAAACACCCGAGCACGTCTTCGAAGCGAGCGAACGCACCGAGCCCAGCCTTCGCCCCCACCACCGACACCTCGGTGCGGTTGCAGACACCGACGAAGTCGAACACCACCGCCAATGCCTCGCTGACGTTGAGGTCTTCACCCATCGCGGCCGTGAACGCCGTGTTCGCCGCCGCCACCGTCGCCACCGCCGCCGCCACCAACTCGTCTCCACCAGCGCGCTCCAAGCCCTCGCGCACCCGCACGAGCCGCTGGCGGCACTGCTGCACGCGCGCGATCGCCGCGCGAGCTTCGTCGAGGCCCTTGAGAGTGAAGTTGAGCGTCTGCCGGTACTGCACGCGGATCAGCGCGTAGCGCAGTTCGAGCCCGGAGTAGCCCTTCGCCAGGATGTCGCCGACGGTGAAGAAGTTGCCGAGGCTCTTCGACATCTTGGTGCCGTCGACGAGCAAGTGCCGCGCGTGCATCCAGATCGACACGAACGGCTTCTTCGTGTGCGCTTCGGTCTGCGCGATCTCGCACTCGTGGTGCGGAAACATGTTGTCCTCACCGCCCGTGTGGATGTCGAGCTGCAGGCCTAGGTAGTGCATCGACATCGCTGAGCACTCGATGTGCCAGCCCGGGAACCCTCGCGCGCCGCCGCCGAACGGCGCCTCCCACTGCATCTGGTGCTTACTGTCGACCTTCCACAGCGCGAAGTCGCGCGGGTCCTTCTTCTCGTCGTTGACGGCGACGCGCGCGCCCTCTTCGAGTTCGTCGAGCACTTTGCCCGACAGCTTGCCGTAGCCCGGAAACTTGGCGATCTCGTAGTAGACGTTGCCGTTCACCTGGTACGCGATGCCCTGCTGCAGCAAGTCGTCGATGATCGTGCCCATCTGCGCGATGAAGTCCGTCGCGCGCGGCATGTGGTGCGGAAGCCGCACGTGCAGTTGCCGCTGGCAGTCGTGGAACTCGGCTTCGTAGAGCTTGGCGATCTCCCACGCCGACTTGCCGGTCTTCTTCGACGCGGCTTCCATCTTGTCCTCGCCGCCCTCGATGTCGTCGAGCGTCAGGTGGCCGACGTCGGTCACGTTCATGACCTGCTCGACACGGTAGCCATGGTCCTCGACGAAGCGCCTCAGCACGTCGGCGAACAAGAAGCTGCGGAAGTTGCCGATGTGCGGCGAGCTGTAGACCGTCGGCCCACAGTGGTACATCGTCACCCGTTCGGGCGACAACGGCCGCAGCTCTTCGAGCGCGCGGTTCAGGGAATTGTAGAGACGGATGACCATTGTCTACTCGCAGGGAAACCGAACGGCGAACAGTCGCAGAGCTGCACTCTCGGCGCAACCTCCGAGCCATGCGAGCCACGGAACCGGATTGGTGGAACGAGCTCGAAAGCCCGCTACAACACGCCCGTGGCAGAGCCCGAGCCCGACGAACCGCTGACTCCCATTGTCGAGGTGACCACCACCGAACTCGGCATCGCCACGGCCGATCGCTTCGAACTGCTGCACGAACTCGGCAGCGGTTCGTCGAGCACGGTCTTCCGCGCCCGCCTCGTCGAGCCGTATGCGGACCGACCCGCCGGCAGCGAAGTGGCGGTCAAGTTCCTCAACAGCGAACTCGTCGGCGACGAACGCGCGCAGGCGAGACTGTTGGCCGAGGGCGAACTGGGTCAGCGACTGCGCCACCCCAACGTGGCGCAGATCTACGGCTTCGACACCGTCGAGATCCGCGGCGTGCGGTTGACCTATCTCGTCATGCAATACGTCGGCGGCACGACGCTGCGCGAGTTCGTGGCCAGAGCCGGCTCGCCCGTCGAGGACCTCACGCGCCGCATTGGCGCCGACGCGGCAAAGGGACTGCACGCGCTGCACCGCCGCGGCCTCGTGCATCGCGACGTCAAACCCGACAACCTGATCCTGACGCCCGACAGCGAACTCAAGATCGTCGACCTCGGTCTGGCGCGGCCGTTCGGCACGCGCGGCTCGGGCAGCGGTTCCGGCAGTGGTTCCGGCGGCGGCTCGGGCGGCGGTTCCGGCAGTGGTCCTTCGTCGGGAGGCCGCAGTTCGGGCTTCGGCCTCGCCGGCAGCGTCGCCTACGCGGCGCCCGAGACCCTGCGCGGCGAAGCGACCGGGCCGCGCAGCGACCTCTATTCGCTCGGCCTCGTGCTGTTCGAAGTCACGACCGGGCGACACCCGTTCGCCCAAGCGACCACGGCCGACGACATGCTGCTCGCGCACTTGCAACAGGCCCCGCCGCGGCCATCGCACCTGCGCAGCCGCGTGTCCCCGTTCCTCGACCAGGTGCTGCTCGACTTGCTGCAGAAGGATCCCGACAGCCGCCCGCGCGATGCCGCCGAACTGGCGCGCATCCTCGAGCAGGGTGAGCACTCCGAATACTGGCGCCGCCACGAAGCGAAGGCTCCGGCTCTGGCCAGCAGCCGCCGGTTGTTGCGCACGCGGCGGCCGGCCGAGACGCCGTTCTTCGGCCGCAAGGCCGAGCGCGCGAGCCTCGATGCGCGGTTGGCGCAGGCACGACAGGGCAACGGCTGCGTCGTCATCGTCGCCGGCCCGGAAGGCATCGGTCGTCGGCGCCTGCTCGACGAGACGATCGGGCGCTGGCTGCTGACCGCCGAGCCGCCGCTCTATCTCGGCGGCGAAGCCGACAGTGGCCTCGGCCACGCCGAACCGTTCGCGAGTTCGCTGCTCGACTGGCTGCTGCACGGCGACGGTCGCGGTTCGCCCAACGCCCAGCAGCGCGCCGCTCACAGCGCCCGCACGCTGCTGCATCTGAGCGAGGCCGAGGCCGAAGCACTCGCTGCGGTGGCACTTGGCCACAGCATTGAGGCTCCCGAGGTGCGCGCCGACCGCCTGGCGACGGCGCTGTCGAACCTGCCGCAGCGCGGCCGCGCCCTCGTGCTGCGCATCGACCAAGCCGAACAACTCGACACCAGTGGCAAGCTCGTGCTGCAGCGACTGATCGCCGCTCGCCGCAAGCTGCACCTGTTGCTGCTGCTGACGGCCGGCCCCGATGGCGCACCGATCGAAGCCGACTTGCGCCTCGATCTGGCCGGCCTCGACGAAGCGCCATTCTTCGCCTTTGGTCAGGCCCTGTTCCGCGATGACGAGCCGGTCGACGAGTTCTTGCGGCAAGCTCATCAGGTCACGAGCGGCCTGCCCGGCAACCTCATCGAGGCGCTCGACCATCTGGCCCAAGAAGGCGAACTGCAAGGTCGCGCGGGCGACTACCACAGCCTGTCGCCAACGGCAGAACCCCGCCCAGCACCCGGCCACCTCCAGCGATTCCACCGCCGCGTCACGCGCCTCGAACCGGCACAACGAGCCGTGCTCGCCGCCGCAGCCGTGCTCGGTGAGCGCTGCTCGCTGGCCGACCTGGCCGAGCTGGTCGCGGCACCCGAGCTGTCGGTGCTCGAAACCCTGTCTCTGTTCCGCGGCCGCATCGTGCGCGCGCAAGGTGGCGAGGTGTCGTTCCGCCACGGCGACTTCCAGAAGGTGCTGCTGCGCGAGCTGCCGGCCGCCGAACGCGAGCAACTGCATCGGCAAGCGGCCGCAATCCTCGAGCGCCGCGGCGGCAGCCGACTCGAGATCGGCATGCACCGTTCGCAGGCCCTCGACCACGAGGGCTGCCTCGACCCGCTGCTCGACGGCCTCGACGAACGGGTTCGCGCCGGTTCTCGCCGCACCGCCTTGCGCATCGTGGGCCGCCTCGCCGTGCACCTGGGCCACGTCGGCAAGTCGCCCGCGAACGATCGCCGCCGCTTGCGCGCGCTGCTGCTCGCGGGCAAGGCGCGCGCCAACGCCGGCCAGAGCGATGCCAGCGGGCGCGCCTTCCGCGAGGCCGAGGCGATCGCGCGCGAACTCGGCGAGCCAGAGGCTTCGGCGGGTGCGCGCACCGGCCTCGCCGCGCGCGAACTCGATTTCGGCCACCTGCTGTCGGCCATCGCCCTGCTCGAGTCGGTGCACGACGACCTGGCGTCGCTCACGACCGCGAACGCGCACTCGCTCGCCGCGCAGGCGCACGGCCTGCACGGCCGCATCCTGCTCTACCGCGGCCAGGCCAGCGACGGCCTCAAGCACCTGCAGGCGGCACTGCGGCGCCTGCCGCCCGACGAAGACGACGTGCGCTGCAACCTGCACATCGACCTGGCCCGCGTCGAGGCGTTGAGCCACCACTACGCCACGGCCATGAAGACGCTGCAGAAGGTCGAACGCGAACCGGCTCTGCGCCGACTGCCGCGCGCGCGGTTGCGCTTCCATCTCTACCGCGGCCAGGTCCGCATGACACTCGGGGACGACGACGCCGCGCAGGACCTGCGTCTCGCGGTCGAGGAGGCCGAGCGACTCTCGCTGCCCGCTTACGGCGCCCGCGCCACCCTGTTCCTCGCCGAACGCCTCTTCTGGCGCCGACGAGACGACGAGGCCCGTGCGGCGCTGCATCGTTCGCTCGAGCTGGCGCGGGCCGGAGGGGATCGCCTCGGCGAAGCCATGGCGCGTGGCCACCTCGTGCGCTTGGGCGCCACCGATGAGGGGCTCGGCGATCTCACCGACGAGCTCGACATCCCATCCCTGCGCGCCAACTGGTTGTTGGCACTGGCCGCGAACGACCGCGCACCCGCGTCGACTGCGGCGACGCTCGAAGAGACCATCGCGACTGCCGACTTGCCGCTCGCGCTGCACATGCGCGCATTGGCGTGGCTCGCTCGCCCAGCCTCGGCGCGATCGTTGGTGCGCATGATCGCAGAACGTTTGCCCAACCGGTCGGTGCGACGGCGGTTTCTCTTGGAATGGAGCGCTGGCGCCAGAATCTGAGGCCCTTGCGGCGAGCTGGGTGCGTAGGGGCCAACCCTAGTGCACCGTACCTGGCTTCTGCTGATGTTGTTCCTGCTGATCGGAGCCGCAGGACTCTGGATGTTCCTGCGATCGCAGGCCAGCAGCGACGTCGTCCCCATGACGAAGCTCGTCCCGGCGACGCGGATCGGTGCGCCCACCGAGCTGTGGCAACCGGCGCCGGTCGACGCCCAAATGGCCCGCGGAGAGCAGGTCACGAACCGCTCCGACGGCTCGATGCGGTTGCCGAGCCACGATCCCGAGCGCGACGAACGAATTGCCGATCTCGAGGTCTCCGTCGTGCGCGAGGAACGCACGCGCCGCATTCCCTTGGCCGATGTCGAGGTCAGCCTGCGGTTCCTCGCCCAGCCCGCGGTCCCTTCGGTCCTACCAGTTCTTCCAGTTCTTCCAGTTCTTCCAGTGCACGCGCCATCGACCCCTTCGCCGAAGTTCGCGCGCACCGACGGGCGCGGGATCGCGCGTTTCGCCGTGCGCGGCGGCGACGGCCTCGCCGCGGTCGTTGCTTGCGGGATCAGGACCCAGCAGAACGTGCGCTTGTCCGCCGACGCAGTCGCCCGAGCCACCCTGTGCATCCAGCCTCGCGTCTTCATCGAAGGCTCCGTCGTCGACGCGGCCGGCCGAGGCATTGCCAACGCCGACCTCGTGCTGCTGCCCTGGCTCGACCCGACGGACGAGTCGCCGCGCACGCGTCTGGTCGGGCGCAGTCGCGCCGACGGCCACTACTGGCTGGCTCTCACGGACGGTGGCCGCATCGGCGCGGTGCACGAGGACTATGCCCCGTCGCCGATGTACTTCGTTCCCCCCGAGTTCGACACGACGAAGCCGGTCCCGACCATCGCTCTGCAGCTGGCCTTGCTGTCGACGCAAGGTGCCGTCGAAGGACGTGTCACCGGTGTCGATGGACAAGCGGTGGTCGGTGCCGAACTCGAGTTCCGCAGCGCCAACCGAACGCCCCGCAACGCCGATCTCGCCGCCCCACCGCAGCGTGCCATCGCCGACATCGACGGCCTCTTCGCCGCGCGCAACCTGTTGCCTGGACGCGTGACCTTCGCCGCGCGTGCCGCGGGCCACGGCGTGGCACTTGGCTCCTTCGAAGTCGCCGCCGACCAGACTCGCTCGGTCAACGTGGAACTGCCCGCTGTCTGCGAGGTGCAAGGCACGGTCGTGTATTCGGACGGTTCGCCGGCGCCGGACGCCCGCGTCTGGGCCGGCACCGAGGGTGCCTTCGAAAGCCGCCGCGCGACGACGACGAAGCTCGGCGAGTTTCGCCTGACAGGATTGCCACCGGGCCCCGTCGAGCTGTCGGCTCGTGGCGCAGCATCCACTGCGGGCAGCACCGCAGCATCCACTGGGGGCCAAACGGCGAGCGCTCGGGCGAACGCGCGACTCGACCTCATGCCCGGAGAGCCCGAGCAGTGGCACGCCGTGCTCGAGACCGCCGACAAGGCGCCGCGCCTGCTAGGCTTTGTGCTCGACCCGCGCAACCGACCGCTCGCTGGCTGGCGCGTCGTCGCCATTACCACGTCGCAGTCGCGCACGAGCACGGCGACGGGCAGCGACGGGCGCTTCGAACTGCCACTGCCCGGCGCGGGCCCGCTCGAGGTTCGCTTGTTCGCCCCCAAACAGTCTCTCTTGACGTTTGCCAGGACCGTGCGCACCGGCGTCGACCCAACCCAACGCATGCGCATCGTCGTCGAACCCACTTCGGCGGGCGCCAGCCTGCACGGCTTCGTCGAGACCTTCCAACACCAAGCCGTACCGGCAACGATCGCTTGCTGGCACAACGAACGCCGCGAGCAGGCGCGCTACCAGGCCGAGCCGGATGGCAGCTTCGTCATCGAACACGTGCCGCCGGGCCAACTCGAAGTGACGTTCAAGTACGCCGGGCACGCCGCGGTCACCCGCGAGGTTCGCATCCAGCCCGACTCCATCGCAAGTCTCGGTATGGTGACGCTGGGCCCAGGCAGCGTGCTCTTCGGACAAGTCATCGGGCCCGACGGCCGCCCGCCCGACGAGCTGCAACTGACCTTGCAGACGGCCGACGGGCGCCTGACTGCGGACTACTCGGCCGGCACGTATCGCTTCGATGCGGTGCCGCCGGGGCAACACGAGTTGCGAGTCCAAGGTGCGGGCGTGGCTGGTTGTGTGTGGCCGGTGAGCATCGAGAGGAACGTCGAGCTTCAGCGGGACATTCGCTTGCAGGCCGGCGTGCGCCGGCGCGTACTCGTCACTGCCACCGCAGCCGCCGGACCAGTCGTCTGGCTCGGACTGCGCCCGGAGTCGGCGCCGGGTGGGCCACTGCCCTGGATCGCGAGCGCCCCCCTGCAAGCCTTTGCATCGGGTGCTGCCAGTGGAGCCGACGCACTGCAAGGGCGCTTCGACGCCTTTATGGCACCCGGTGCATACGAGATGGTGGCGTGGTGCAGCGGCTGGGAGGCCCGTGGCACCGTGATGTTCGTCGAGGGCGACGACAGCGAAGTGCGACTCGAGTTGCGGCGCAAGTAGCCACCTGCGCACCGCTGGCGGTCGGCACCCCACACTCGCGCGCGGCAGCGTCTCGACGAAGGCACCTCGTCACGACTTTGCGACAGATTCGCGGGCGCCTGCCCCCCGCGCCGGACGGCCGAGGCCCGTAAGCTGCGCGGCCACGCCTTCTCCAGCCTCCAACATGCGCCACTCCCTTCTGGCGTTCGCGGCCGTCGCCAGCGCCGCGAATCCGCTCCTCTGCCAAGAGCCCGAAACCGCCGAGACGCCGCCCGCGCGCGAAGCCGAAGCACCACCGAGAACGCCGCGCCAGCAGCCTGCGGCATCGACCGAGCCCGAAAGTGTCTTCACGCGGCCGATGGTCGAGCAACTCGCGTGGCGCAATCTGGGGCCAGCGAACCCCATGGGCCGTTTGACGGACATCGACGTGCACAAAGACCAGCAGAGCACGTGGTACGTCGGCTCGGCCGGCGGCGGCCTGTGGAAGACCGACAACGCGGGCACGACGTGGAACTGTGTCTTCGACCGGCTCGGTTGTGTGTCGATCGGCGATGTCGCGATCGCGCCGAGCAATCCGGCGATCGTCTGGATTGGCACCGGCGAAGAGAACGCGCGCAACTCCGTGCAGTGGGGCGACGGCGTCTACAGGTCGGGCGACGGGGGTGCGTCGTGGCAGGCCATGGGGCTGCGCGACACGTTCCAGATCGGCCACATCGCGATCCATCCGACCAACCCCGACATCGTCTATGTCGCGGCGCTCGGGCGACTGTGGGGCGAGAACGAGGAACGCGGCGTCTACCGCACCAAGAACGGTGGCACGTCGTGGGAGCGCGTGCTCTACCTCGATGACAAGACCGGCTGCATCGACGTGCTGGTGCACCAGCGCGACCCCAACGTCCTCTTCGCGTGCATGTACGAGAGGAAGCGCAACGCCTTCGACGACAACGACCCGGCCGTTCGCTTCGGCAAGAAGAGCGGCCTCTACAAGAGTGTCGACGGCGGCGACAACTGGCGCCAACTCACCAACGGTCTGCCGAGTGCTTCGATGTGGGGCCGCAGCGGCATCGACATGCTCCCGGCCGAACCCGACACGATGGTCGCGATCATCGAGACCGAACGCAGCGGCTGGCAGAAGGGCGACCGCAAGGACCGCATCGAGAGCGATCCCCCCGATGACGACGCGCGGCAAGGTCAAGGCGGGCAGGGTCGCGGTGGCCAAGGTCAGGGTCCCGGTGGTCAGGGTCCCGGTGGTCAGGGCCAAGGGCGTCCCGGCGGGCGCGGCACCGCGATCATGGGCATCGGCACGACCGGTTCCGACGGGGCCGAGGGCGCACTCGGTGCGGTGTTGACGCAAGTCACAGAGAGCGGCCCGGCTCAGAAAGCCGGCCTCGCCATCGGCGACCGCATCACCAAGGTCGGCGAAGAACCGCTGAAGGCCTACGTCGACCTCATCGAGATCGTGAACGACAGTGCCGCGGGACAGAAGGTGACCGTCACTTACGTGCGCGGTACCGAGACCAAGACCGCCGAACTGACCTTCGACCGGCGCGACAACGCGCTGACCCAGGCTCTGGGTCGACCCAACGGCCCCTACAGCGGTCGCCTGTTGGGCCAGGACGCCAACAAGCAGAAGTACCAGGGCGAACTCGGCTACGAAACCGGCGGTGTGTTCCGCAGCGACGACCGCGGTGAGACCTGGCGCCGCGTCAACAGCCTCAACGAGCGACCGTTCTACTACTCGGTGATCCGCGTCGATCCGCGCACCGCCGACAACGTCTACTGCGTCGGCACCACGCTGTGGGGTACGCGCGACGGCGGCGCCGACTTCAAGGCGATCAACCGCGGCATCCACGTCGACTTCCACGGCTTCTGGGTCGACCCCGACGACAGCGACCACCTGCTGGCGCTCTGCGATGGCGGCCTCAACGAGACCTACGACCGCGGTGCGTCGTGGCAGGTGCACTCCGGCTTCTGTGCGGCGCAGTACTACGATGCCGTCGCCGACAACAGCGTGCCCTACAACGTCATCGGCGGACTGCAGGACAACGGCACCTGGGTCGGCCCGTCGCGCACGCGCAACCGCGAGGGCATCACGCGCGAAGACTGGGTCACGATCTACGGCGGCGACGGCTTTGGCGCCCAGAGTGATCCCATCGAACCGTGGATCGTCTACGCCACGAGCCAGCTCGGTGCGCTGGGCATGGTCGACCTGCGCACGGGCAACCAGGCGCGCATGCAGCGCGACCGGCCGACCGATGGCAGTCGCGCGACGTTCAACTGGGATGCGCCGTTCATCCTGTCGCCGCACAACCGGCTGACGTTCTACCACGCCGGCAGCCACGTCTACCGCGGCGAACGGTACGCGTACCTCGACAACCGCAGCGTGCGACCGGGTCAGGATCCGATCCGCAACCAAGACAGCGTGCGCATGCGCTGCGTGTCGCCGCGGCTCGGCTTGTCGGAAGTCGGCACCGCGGTGTCGATCGCGGAGAGCCCGCGCGTGCAGGGCCTGCTCTACGTCGGCACCGACGACGGTGCGCTGTGGTGCAGCGAAGACGGCGCCGTCACCTGGCATCACATCGACCAAAACCTGCCCGTGATAGGCCCGCGCTACGTCAGCGACATCGTGCCGTCGCACTTCGCCGACGACCGCCTCTACCTGACCCTCGACGGCCACCGTTCGGACGACCTCTCGACCTACGTGTTCGTCTCGAACGACCGCGGCAAGACCTGGAAGAGCCTCGGGGCCGACCTCGGCACGCGCGAGCCGTGCTACGCCGTCATGGAGGATCCGCGCAACCAGAACCTGCTGTTCCTGGGCACCGAGTACGGCTGCTACGTTTCGCTCGATCGCGGCGACCGCTGGTTCCCGCTCGGGC
>JBDSBS010000848.1:0-2703 GCA_039921435.1 Planctomycetota bacterium
ATGCCGAAGAGCCGATCGCCGTCGAAGGCATCGCCGCCGGCTGCACGACCATGGGCGAGCTGCGCGAGCGCTTCGAACGCGGCGAGCTGAAGGACCCCGAGCAAGTGCTGCGCAACACGCCAACCGCGGCGTGGCCTTGGGTGCGTTCGGCGGCCGACGGCTCGTTCGAACTCGGCGGGCTCGAAGAACGCAACTACCGGCTGCGCGCGATGGACCCCGCCACGCTGCTCATGGTCGAACAGGATCGCGTGGCCGCGGGCAGCAAGGATGCACGGCTCGTACTCGAACAGGCCGACCTGTTCACGACGTTGAGGGGCATCGTTGTCTCGAGCCGAGGCGAGCCCGTTGCCGGCGTGCGCGTGCAGGCGCAGATCGACACCTTGCGCACGGGGGGCGCGACGATGCACAACCGCAGTGAAGCCCAGGACACTACCGATGCAGAGGGACGCTTCACGCTGCCGAACGTGCCCAAGCACCACGTCTACTTGCGACTCGACGGCGAGAGCATCCTGCCGGTCGAGTACGGCCGCGGCGTCGCCGGCGGCCTGCTCGAACTCTCGAACGATCGGCCGGACGTGCGCATCGAAGTCGGGGTTCGCGTGCACTTGCAGGTGGAGCTGCTCGCGCCGACGAGTGCCGACACGATCGCCGTGCTCGACGCCGCCGGCAAGACCGTCATCATCAACGTATTCAGCGGCCGCAGTCGCAGCGAGACCGACGAGCTGAGCCTCGCCGACGGCAAGTCACCGGTGTTCGTCGTGCCCGACTCGGCGGCGACGCTGGTGCTCTCGAAGGCAGGCAAGGAGGTTCGGCGCGAGGTGCTGCAGTTGCATGCGGGCGGCGTCAATACGTTGCAGCTGTAAGGCCCGCGCGGGCGGCCCCGCTTGGCAGTGCACGTTTCGCCGCCCGCAGCCGGAGCGCACCCCGGCGCCCGCTACTTCTTCGGCTCGGCGCCGTGGTCGTCGCCCGGTGCTGCGGCGGCCTTCGGCTTGACGAAGTCCGTGCGCACAGGCTTGAGCTTGGCATAGACGGTCTGGTCGATGACGTAGTACCAAGGGCCAAAGCGCTTGGACAGCTTCTCGCCTTCCTTGCGGCCTTCTTCGAGCTTCTTGTCCAACTCGGTCCACGCCTCGGCCGTCTTCTTGATCTCGTCCTCGAGCGGCAACCGGTCGCTGCGCACGTCGGCGCCGATGCCCTCGCCGCCATCGGCCTTGTCGTCGGCGTAGCTGATCACCGTGTAGGTATCGCCCTGCACCTGCAGCACGTAGTCGCTGTCCCAGGGATCCTTCTTGAGTTCCTTGAGTGGCGCGTCGCCCTCGGCTGGCTTCTCGGTCAGCTTGGCGAGCGACTCGGGCAGCTTGTTCTCGTGCTGGCCGCGCCAGGCCTCGATCGCACGCTGGATCTCCTCGATGGCGAGGCGCGCCGTGGTGCGCTTCTCGATCTGATCGGCCGGGAGGCGGGTGCCGGCAGGCTTCTTGAGCATTGCTTCGTCGAACTCGGCGGTAACCATGAGGTAGCGGCTGTTGCCGGGCTTGGTGGGCGCCGTCTCGCCTTCCTTGGGCTCCTTTGGCTTGCCGATCGTGCCCGACGTGACTTCGTCGCCTTCGCCGAGCACGAGCTCGCCAAAGCGCAGCGTGTAGCGCACACCCTTCTTGGTCTCGAACAGCAGGTCGCCCTCGTTGCTGAAGAGCTTGCCGCCGCGTCCCAGGAAGAAGCCCTTCGCCTGCAGCGACTGGGCGAGGATCTGACCCTCGATGCCGTTGGCGCGCTCGAGCCGCGCCGTCAAGCCTTCTGGCTTCGAACGGACGCCGACGATCTTGATCTGACCCAGCGTGTCGCCAAACTCGCGCAGCTTCTCCTCGTTGGGCTCTTCCTTGCTCGCATCGAGACCCGCGAAGGCCCACTTGCTTGCACTGTCCTTGCTGACGACGAACTTGTCGCCGGGCACGATCTCGCCCTTCTGCTCGTCGACCGAGTAGTTGTCGAAGGTGATCTTGTCGATGTCCCACGAGCTCGCCTTGAGCAGGTCGGTCTCGATCCAGTCGGCGAACTTGGTGGACAGCTCGCCGTCGATCTTGGTCCGGTAGACGCGCTTCTTGTCGGGCTCGCGCACGTAGCGAACCTGCACCTTGCCCTCGACCTCCTTGCCGATGATGAGGTCAGCGAGCACGTTGCCAGCACTGTCCTTCATGGTGACGCGCGTGCCGCGGCCGGCGGTCTCGACGCCCGCTTCGAGCGGGTCGACGACACCGGCTTCGACCCAGCGTCCCTTTGCATCACTGACCACGGCATCCTTCTTGAGGCCGATCAGCAGCGCTGCGGCTTTGCCCATGCGGTCCTTGGCGTCGGCAGGGTAGTTGCCGTGCGAAGGGATCGTCCAGCGACCCTTGTCGTCGCGCTTGACGGAGAACTGGTAGACGTCACTCGAAGCCTCGCGGAACTCCGAGACCTCGAGCTGGGTCACCGCGTCGGCGTCGGTCAGGGCCGGGAAGAACAGCTCACCCTGGTCGCTGAACAGATCCTGCGTCACAGCGCGGGGGCCCATCATCGTGGCGATCACCGCGAGCGCGATAGCGCCGCCAGCGACGACGCCCGTCTTGGTCAACTCGTTCACTTGCCACCTCCAATTACCTGACGACTTGCGGGCACGATCGCCGCTGCCCGCGACTTGCGGCGCAACAGCGTGAAGATACCGAGCAGGAG
>JBDSBS010000849.1:0-7426 GCA_039921435.1 Planctomycetota bacterium
CGGCGACTTCACGGGGCTTCAGGATCGGCAGAGAGCCCACGCCTAGGCGACCCGAATCGTCTGGAGACCGACGAACTCCGACTCCAGTTTGGGATCGCCGTCCTCGAGCAGCATCGCGATGACTTCGCGCAGGTTCTTCTCGAGCTCATCCAGCGTCTGCCCTTGGCTGTGGGCACCTGGCCAACCGGGGACCGAGCCGACGAACGTGCCGGTGTCAGGGTCTCGCTCGATGATCACGTTGAATGTGCGCATGCAGGGTCACCGGGACTGTTGGACTGGCCTCACTCTACTGTTCTCCTGTACCGCGGCAACATGCGCTTGGCTCGGCTCGCGGCCGCTGGGTGGGTGCGTGGGTGCGCTGTGCCCGGCCAGCCGCCTTGCCGCTTGCGCCGCCGTTCCGCTCGCTATGCTGCCCGAGCCTGGCCCGCGGGGCTGCCCTTGGAAGAGTTCATGGCCAAACCGAACGACGATCTGCGCACAGACCCGCTGCTGCAGTCGGCACCGACGATCGACGGCTTCAAGGTGCTCGAGCCCGCGGTGCTCTACGCCAAAGTCGGTGCGGGTGGCATGGGCGCGGTCTACCGCGGCACGCACTTCAGTCTCGAATGCGACGTTGCGGTCAAGGTGCTGATGCCCGCGTTGGCGCAGGACGAAGCGTTCGTCAAGCGCTTCGAACGCGAAGCCAAGCTCGCGGCCAAGATCAACCACCAGAACGTGGTGCGCGTCATGGACGTGAGGGAGCAGAACGGCGTGCACTACCTCGTCATGGAGTTCGTCAAGGGCGAAACGACGCGCGAACGTGCGCAGCGCAAGGGGCCGCTGAAGGAACAAGAGGCGCTGGCGATCGTGTGGGGTGCGGCGACGGGGCTCGCCGAAGCGCACGGCAAGAACATCGTGCACAGCGACATCAAGCCCGACAACATCCTGGTGTCGTTCATGGGCGAGGTGAAGCTCGCCGACCTCGGGCTCGCCAAGGGCAAGCGCCCGCAGGGCGGAGAGAGCCTCAGCATGCTCTCGTCGAGTGTCATGGGCACGCCGCAGTACCTGCCGCCCGAACAGTGGCGCACGGCGGACGTGCAGCCGTCGGCCGATGTGTGGGCGCTCGGTGCTGTGCTCTACTACTTGGTGGCTGGTAGCAGCGCGATCGTCGCCGGCGAACTGCTTGCGATGGCCGACCAGATTCGCGCGGAGACGATGCGTCGCCCGGTGCTGGTCCAGATGTGCCGTTCGGTGGTGACCAGCGCGGAGGTCGTCGCTGCCGTCGCCGTCGAAGTCGCCGAGCACACACCGCGTCGGTCCGTCGGGCCCGAATTGCACCGCCCAGCGATCGCGGTCGTTCGGCGGCGTGCTCGGCGGGGCGATGCCATGCGCCGCGGGCAGAAGGCTCCAGCCCTTGCGGTCCCGCCGCGTCGTCGGCGGCCGAGGCGATGCACAGGCCCGTCGACAGTCGCCGGTAGTTGAGCGACAGCCGATCGGTGACCTGGGCGAGCGAACGCTGCGCGATCATCGAGGCGATGTTGGTGTGGATGCGCAAGCCGATGCGAGCGAACTTCCCGAACGGGCTCATCGTCACCGAACGGCCGGGCTCAAGTGACCACCGTGCTAGACCGATAGTGCGGTCGTGAACGTTCGCGTCGATCCGCACAGCCTGGTGCCACCGAGCCAACAGCTCGTCGCCGCCGTGCTCGATGCCATCGCGAACGGCGAACTGGCGCCCGGCGACAAGCTGCCGTCGGTGCGCGGCCTGGCCGCCGAGGCGCTCGTCAACCCCAACACGGTGACCAAGGCCTACCGCGACCTCGAGCACCTCGGGGCGAGTGAGGGGCGCAACGGTTCGGGGGTCTACGTGACGGCGGCTGGGCCCGCGGTCAGCCGCGCGATCCGCCTGGCAGAGACGCTGGCGACGTTCCGCGCCGCGGTGCTGCATGCGCTGCGCGCGGGGCACGACGAACAGACGCTCGCGACGGTGCTCGACGAGGAGCACGCTGGGGCGCGGCGCGGGACGAACGAACGGGAACGAGGGACGAAGGGCGCTGCTGCGGCGGCGAGGAGCAAGGCATGAACGACGTACTGCGAATCGATGGACTGCGTCTTGGCTTCGGTAGGAAGCGAGTGCTCGACGGACTCGACCTGCACGTGCAGGACGGCGCGGTCACGGTGTTGCTCGGCGAGAACGGGGCGGGCAAGAGCACGCTGCTGCGTGTGCTGCTCGGGCTGCTGCGACCGAAGGCCGGCACCGTGCGGCTGTTTGGCCAGGATCCGCTGAAGGCGCACCGCGAGGTGCTGCGCCGCATCGGCTACGTGCCCGACGTGCCCGACGTCTATCCGTGGATGACGGCGAACGACCTGTTCAAGTTCTTGCGCCCGCACTACCCGCGCTGGAACGACACACTGTGCCGCGAGCTGGCCGAGCAACTGGCCGTGCCGCTGCGCACCAAGACCAAGTCGATGTCGCGCGGCCAGGGCATGAAGATGATGCTCGTCGCGGCATTGGCACCCGAGCCCGAGCTGTTGCTGCTCGACGAACCGTTCGCGGGTCTCGATCCACTCGTGCGCGAACAGGTCCTGCAGGGTGTGGTCACAGCGCTCAAACAGGGCGAACGCACGGTGCTGTGCGCCACGCACGAACTCGAGATCGCCGCGCGCATCGCCGACCGGGTCGCGGTGCTGCAGGCCGGCAAAGTCGTGCGGCACGGTTCGCTGGCGGAGGTGCTCGGCGAAGAGGACCCCGCACAGGTGCCCAGTGGCCTGCACCGCGTATTGGCCGAGTCGCGGTACGAGAGGGTGACGGTATGAACCTCGCGTTGTGCCACTGCTGGAAGGAATGGCGCACTCAGCGCGCCGTGCTCACAGCCTACATGTTGCTGATCTGCGTCGGCCTGTGCCTCGGCTTCTTGCTGGTGCCCGAACCGTGGTGGCTCGAGGACGGGCGGCGCGCGATGGCACTCAGTTGGTTCGTCGCGGCCGGCGTCATCGGCGTCGTCGCGTTCGTGGCGCCGGCCCTCGTTCGCGGCGAGTTCGGCGCCAAGGACGACCAGTTCGTGCGGCGTCTGCCCGGTGCACTCGGGCCGTCGTTCGGTGGCAAGCTCGTGTTCTTGCTGCTCGCGACCGCGGCGCTGCCGCTCGTCGGGCTCGTGTGCGGCGAACTGTTCTTGCGAGCGCTCGGGCAACCCTGGCACGACCTGTTCACGTGGCGCTACGACGGCACGGTCGTCTTCGAATGGATGTGGCCGGCGGTGTGGTGCGGTTACGCGCTGCTGCTCGTGCCGTGGGTGTGGGCGGTCGGCACGTGGTTGCCCGGTGGCCGCATGGCGATCGGTGGCACGGGCCTGCTAGTGCTTGTGCTCGGCGTCGGCACGGCGGCGGTGCTGCGGCAGTATCCGTGCATCGAGCGGGGCATTGCGTGGGAGAACTGGTTGTGGGCGATCGTGCCGCTCGGGTTCCTGGTCGCGGGCATCTCGTGGGTGAAGGGGAGACGTGGCGGTGGCCCTCTTCGTTCGGCGCGCTTTGGCTTGTTGGCGATGGCCGTCGGACTCGCTCCGCCCGCTGCCTGGCTCGGCAACGAAACGAAGCGTTACCACCATCCGGACCCGCAGCAGCTCGTCGAACTCGATGTGCAAGGACTGTCGCCGGACGCGCGCTTCGTGCTTGCTGGTGGTGCGGCGAACCGCGAGTGGTTTCGCGCGAAGTTTCGCATCGACCTGCAGACGGGCATTGCCGAGCAAGTGGCTGGCATCGACCGCGCGTTCACGCCGGAGCTCATGCCGCAGAACGCGCTCGCTCTCCACGGCGTGCAGCGTTACTGGCGCAACTACGGCCAGGACCTGGTCACGATGACCGTGCTCGACCTCGCCACAGGCGAGTGCACGGCGATCGGCTACGACACGGGCAGGCTTGCCCCGGTGCTGCCAGCCGAGCTGCGCGAATGCGTGGCGACCGAAGTGCGCGCGAACACTCCGCTGCGTGGACCCGGCGGCTCGAAGGTCTGGTTCGACGACGACCAGATGTGCATCGAAGGGGCCGATGGCGAGGTGTCGCGGTTGCCATTGCCGGCGCCTGGCATGCGTTCGTTCTACCCCGCGGGTCACGGGTTCCTGTGGTTTGGTGGCACCGTTGGGTCGTCGGGTTTGTTCGACCTGACGAGCCGCGAGGCGGTGCCGCCGCCCGCGCGCGATGGCGAACTGTTCCTCGTGCGCAGCGTGGTGCTGTTCCATGCCAAGGGACAACCTGCGGGCACGTGGCGTCAGCGTTCGCCGGGCGGTGAGGCGCAACGTTGCGAACCGCTGCAGGGGTGCAAGGTCTTCGGTCTGTTCGACGACGACCGACTGCTGTGCGCGCAAGAGGCGAGCAGGTTTCGGTCCCCGCGTCTCTTCTTGTATGCGCCCGGAACGAACGTCGCGACCGAGCTGGCCTTGCCCGCTGGCGTGGCGTTCCAGTCGGTCGTGATCGAGGCGCCGCTGCATCGACGTGTGTCGTTGATTGCGCGCGATCCTTCGGGACGCATCTGGCTCAGCTGCCGCGCAGGCGCAGCGCCGGTCTCGGTGTTGGTCGACACGAACGGGCGCGTGAGCACGCTGCCGCAGCTGCAGTCTGGTTGGAACCAACTGATCGGGTGGCCCGACGCCGCGAGTGTGCTCGTGCGCGAGGGAGCCAGGATCCTGCGCATTGACCTCGCGACCGGTGACAGAACCGTGCTGTTCCCGACGCAGGGCGGAGCCTGACCGTGCAGCTCGCATTGTACTACTGTGGCAAGGAGTGGCGCGCGCAGCGCTCGGTGCTCGTCGCGTACTCGGTGCTCGTGTTCACCAGTCTGTGCCTCGGCTTCCTGCTTATGCCGCCGTCTTGGTGGGGCGGGTGGGAGCCAGGTCAGCGGGGCTTCGTGCACGGTTGGTTCGTCGCGGCCGGAGCGCTCGTCGTCGTCGCGTTCGTTGCACCTGCTCTCGTGCGCGGCGAGTTCGGCGCCAAGGACGACCAGTTCGTGCGGCGGCTTCCCGGGGCGCTGCTACCGGCGTTTGGCGGCAAGATGATGTTCCTGTTGCTGTGCGCGCTGGGGTTGCCGCTCGTCGGGTTCGCGTGCGGCGAACTGTTCTTGCAGGCCATCGGGCAACCGTGGCGCAACACGTTCTTGTGGCGGCACGACGGCACCTACGAGTTCTGTTGGCCGTGGCCGGCGCTGCTCGGTGGCGCCGCGTTGTTGCTCGCGCCGTGGGTGTGGGCGATCGGCACGTGGCTGCCGCGGGGGCGCATGGCGATCGGCGGCACGGGCTTGTTGGTGCTGCTGCTCGGCGTTGGGGTCGCGGCGGTGTTGCGGCAGAGCCCCGGTCTCGAGCAGGGCATTGCGTGGCAGGGTTGGCTCTGGGCGATTGCACCGCTGGGGCTGCTCGTCGCGGGCGTCTCGTGGGTGAAGGGGCGCTGCGGGGGTGGGCTGCGTTCGGCGCGCTTTGGTTTCGCGGCGATGGTGGTCGGCTTGCTGCCGCCTGGGGTCTGGCTCGGCAGCGAGGCGCAGCGTTTCCACCATCCGGATCCATCGCGACTGTCCACGCTCTACATCTCGGGCATCAGTCCAGACTTGCACTTTGCTCTCGCCTACGGTGCCGAGCACCAGCAATGGAGTCTCGTTCCGCTGCGCATCGATCTGCAGGGCGGCATGGTCGAAGAACTCGCGGGCATCCACAGTGTCTTCACGCCCGAACTCGTGCCGCCATCCCTGCTGCGACAGGGTGGGGCGCTGCGCTACTGGCGCAGCTTCGGCGAAGACTGCCGCGCGCAGCGTGTGCTCGACCTCGCGACGGGTACGTGGACGACGATCGGCTACGAAGAGGTCGCGAACGCGGCGGTGTTGCCAACCGACCTGCGCGCGAAGGTGCTCGACGAAGTGCGCGCAACGACGCCGCTGCGCGCGCCTGGCAATCGGCGGGTCTGGTGCGTCGACGGCGAACTGTGCGCAGAACGACCCGATGGCTCGGTCGTGCGGCGGCCGTGGTCGCGGCGCGAGCGCTTCATGGATTCGGCGGGCCACGGCATCTCGGTGCGCGGCCCGGAGGGTGGCTTCTTCGACCTGAACGGTAATCAGATCGCGGCGGCCAAGCAGGATCGCTGGCTCGCGGCATTCTGCGTGCGCGATCATTGGGTGTTCGTGCCTCGGCCGAAGTCCCTGGGCTACTGGTATCAGCTCGACCCGAACGGCGAGAGTGCTGTGTGCGAGCCGCTGCACGGCGCGACCGTGCTCGGCCTGTTCGACGACGACCACCTGCTGTGCCACCTGGTCGCGACGAAGGTGCGGCCCGGGCGGCTGTTCTTGTATCGGCCCGCGGATCGTGTGGTTCTCGAGCTCGTGGTTCCCGCCGAGGTGCCCTTGCGGTGGGTGCAAGCGCGGTGGCCACTCCATGTGCCGGCCTCACTGTTGACGCGCGACCCAGCGGGGCGGATCTGGTTGTCGGGCTACGCCGACAGCGGTTCGCAGGAAGTGTGGATGACGCTCGACACGAACATGCGAGCTCTGTCCCTGTGCACCTGGTGGCAACGGCTTGGCCCGGCGCGGTTCGTGCTGCTCGGCTGGCCTGATGCGCACCGTGTGATTATGCAGGACGACACCCAGGTCGTGGGTATCGAGGTCGAGACCGGCGTGCGCACCGTACTGTTCCCGCGCCGTTGAGCGCGGGCGGAGTGGACCAATCCCCCGCGGCTTTCGCTAGTGCACGCGACGGCGAAGCGAACAGGGCGACTTTCCCGCGGCTCAGTGGTGGTCAAGCGGCGCACGTCTGGCCACAATCGTTCGCCCACGAACCGGAGTTCTCGATGCGAATGTACCTGCGATGCCTGCTGCCCGTGCTTCTCCTTGCCGCCTGCGGCGCTGACCACAACCCGATGGCCGGCAATTGGTCGCAGCAGCTGCCAGGCAACGCGAAGGGCATGACCATCGAGTTCGACGGCGCGAGCGACAAGGTCAATGTGCACACCGCTCCGCGCGAAGACGGTGGCCACGGGCACGTGCGTGGCACCTACATCTTCGACGCGCCAGGCAGGTCTGTGACCGTGAAGGCGAAGCTCGCCGGCGATGACAAGGCCGACACGTGGAAGGGCACCGTGGACGGCACGCGCATGGACCTCAGTTCGGCAGACGGGAAACTCGCGTTCCAGCGCGGCGGTGCGGCGGACGGGCACTAGGAGCCGGGCCCGCACGTGAGGTTGGCCACTCGCAATTCTGAGCGAGGGCTCTATCCTCCGACCCAGGCCCGCAGACCCCCCCAATGACCAATTCGCCCAACTCGGACACGACCACGGACGGCATCCGCATCCAGGCGGCTGCCGAGTATCTGCCCCAGGAACTGCTGCCGCAGGAGTTCGCCTCGAAGGAGTCGAAGTCGGAGACGCGCTCCTTCGTGTTTCGCTACAAGATCACGATGACGAACGTCGGCACTGGACC
>JBDSBS010000850.1:0-13354 GCA_039921435.1 Planctomycetota bacterium
GGCCAGGCGTTGTGCGTGAAAGCCGACGGCGTCGTCGTGTCGCTGAGTATCGTCGGCGGGAACGTGTTCACGTTCCAAATGCGCAGCACGCCGTTGTAGATCATCGAGCCGTAGCCGTAGCCGTTCTCGACGCAGAGGTCGTGGAAGTAGTTGCTGTTGCCTGAGCCGCCGGCATAGCCGAGGAACGGCGGGTTGGTCGGGTTGGCAGCCGCGTCGAACACGGGCGTGCCAGTGTTGCAGCCGATCATGTAGATGCGCCCAGTGCCGCGGTCGAGGCAGATGTTGTGCGCGTTGCCAAACTGAGCCGCACCGAAGATGCCGAGGTTGACCGGCGCATCGGGATTGGTGAGGTCGATGATCTGGAAGCCGCCGGCCCCTTCACTCGACACGTAGGCATAGGTGCCGTAGGTGCGCATATCGCGCCAGACCGACTGCGCCCAGGGGAAGTAGCCGCGTTCGATCGGGGCACTCGGGTTGCTGCAGTCGACCACGATCACGCCCGACTCGGCCCCCAGCAACGCGTACTCCTTGCCATTGGGTGCTGTGTAACCCCAGACGTCGTTGAACGGACCGTGCTGGTTGTGCGTGCCCAGCAGCGTGCATTGGAAACCCTGCGCTGGCACGGATGCCGTGGAAGCGAGCACGGCGAGAGAGACGACGAGAGAATTGCGGATCAACTTCATGGGACTCCGAACGGCAGGGGGCACGCAGCACGAGGGCGCAGAGATCCTATGGGCTTTGCAGGCATGCACAAGGAGTCCGTCCGGCGCATGCCACGCGCTTTTGCCATTACGTTCCAGCATGGGTGGCGTCGGGCCGAGGGTGGACGTGCGCCGGCGGCCTCTACGCCCTACCATTCGTGGCCACCCCAACCCCACCGCAATGCTCCTTCCACTGCTCGGCGTCGCTCTGCTCGCTCAGGGTCCCGGCCCGTCGCTCACCGCGAACGTCGACGACCCAATGTCGCACGGCGCCGTCGGCGACGGCTTCTTGTCGCTCGACGAAGCCATTCGCCTCGCCAATGGCGCGCTCGCCATCGGCTCACTGTCGGCGGCAGAACAAGCGCGCCTCGTCGGCACAGGCACGATCGTGGAGACGATCGCGGTGGACGCGTCGACGACACCCACGATCACGCTGCAGGCTCCGCTCAGCTCTGTGATGGGCAGTGGCATGATGGGCGGTGGCATGACTGGCCCGCGCCTCTCGATCCTGGGCTCCGGCATGCCCGGCCTGGCGTGGCCGGTGATCGCCGCCGGCAGCCAACCGCGCGTGTTCACGCTGCGGGCCCACAACGTCACCATCGGCGGCTTCCGTATCGTCGGCGGCCAGGTCGGCATCGACGTGCAGATGCCGCCGATGGGCATGCCAATGGCAGAGATGTCCATGGTCATGGACTGCGAACTCGACGGGCAGACGACCGCGGGTGTGCACCTGCATGGCACCGGCAGCGACGAGTCGATGCTCATGGTGATGAACACCAACTTGCGCAACATGCCACTCGGCTTCCAGCTCACCGACCAGACCAACGGCGGTCAGCTCATGGCCGAATGCGAGTTCCTCACGATGGACGGCGTCAGCAAGGGTTGTCGCGTCGACGAAGGTGGCAGCAACGGTCTCAGCATGTTCATGCTGTTCCGCAGCACCTTCGCGAACGGCCAGAAGCTCGCCGAAGCGCGCCGCATGCCGGGCAACAAGCAGTTCATGTTCCGCATCGTGCACTGCGACGTGCACTGCACTGGCGACGTGCTCGACATCGAAGGTTCGGCTACCGGCCTGACGATGGTCCACCACCACCACAGCGACTTCGTCGCGGGCCCAGGCAACAAGGCCTTCTGGGTCTGGCCGCGCACGGCCGAGTTCGATGTGCACGGCAGCGAGATGGAGTTCACGGGCGACGTGTCGATCGCGGTCAACCTCGCGACCCTGCGCGTGTGGCAGCAGAACAACCACTACATGAACTCGACGATCACGCTCGACGTCGACGGTGCCTTGCCCAACCTGCTGTGGAACCGCTACACGAACTGCACGATCGACGTGCCGGCGTCCGCGCGTTCGCCCGTCAGGATCCGCAGCAGCGAGCTGAGCAATACGAATGTGCAGAGCGCTTCGTTCTTGGCGCCGATCACGCTGCAGGGCTGCCAGCGCATCGGCGGCGCGATGACGGGCTTCGCCACGGAGACTACGCCCGCGCCGGCGGCGTTCTTGGGCACGACCGACGTGTCGCCCACGAACCCGCAGATCGGCACGAGCCTGACGCTGAGCTGCGACCTGCCGTTCGGCATCGGGCTCGTGTGGGACATCGCGCTCAGCTACGCGCGGCCGACGACGACGCTCGAACCGGTGCGTTTCTACGGCGACCCGTCGACGGTGATCGTGTTGCCCGCCGTCATGCTGTTCCAGAGTCAGCTGACCTTGCCACTGCCAAACGACGCGTCGCTCGTCGGCATCGAGTTCTACGTGCAGGGCATCAGCCTGCCGCTGCTCGGCCAGACCTACATGCCAGCCTACCACCTGCCGCGCGGCAGCCTGTTGACGCTGCGGTTGTAAGCACGGCGTCGAGTCATGGTCCGAGTCCGGCTTCGGCGAGGGCACGCTCGAGCCGATCGGCGACGCCGAGCCTCGCGGCCCAGTCTCGCAAGTACTCGGGCTCGGGAATGCCCTGCACGGTCAACACGTTCTGCACATCGACACGGTCCTTCGGGCGGTCGGCCATTAGCTTGAACAGGATCAGATCGGCTTCCGCCATTCCCGCGAACAAGTCCACAAGCACCTCGTCGGGTCGGCGTGTTGTCACGACGCGTCCGCCCCGCGGTCTCGGCGAAGCAGTTCCCGTAGCATCGTCTCATTGCTGAGATCGTGCTCGCGCTGCCATGCCGCCAGCTTGCGGTCGCCAGTCGCGGCATCCGGCACATCGAGCCACAGCCAACAGAACGCGCTGAGTTCGAGGGCCAGCGCGAGGCGCTCGGACGGCGTCATGGCGCGGTAGGTCGCGATGTCGTCTTGGTCCATTGGGCGAAGTCAAACCGGCCCGGGGGTGAATCGGCTGCGGACTGCGAACACTCGACGTTCCGTCAGCGACGCGTTGGCGCCTGCCGGGTCTCGAGCGGCGCGCGGCGCCGGTTGCCCATGAACTCATCGAGGCGCCGTTCCAACTCGGCGAGCCGCTCGGTCAACCGATCGAGGCGAGCGTGCAGGTCGAGGTGGATGCGGTCTTCCTGGTCGTGCTCGGCTCGCGTGCGGTCAAAGCCGCGGCCGCCGTCCTGATTGCGCCCGTTCTGGGGCTGACCATTGCGCCGTTCGTCGCGGCCCCCATCCCGGTCGTCGCGCCGGTTGTCGCTCCGGTTGTCGCGCCCACCGTTCATCTGTGCCATCGGTTGTTCGCGGGGTCCGTCCATCCTGTCTTGCCCACCGCTGCGCGGCTCGAACCGCTGCTCGCGTTGCTCCGGCTGGCAGCAGCGGGAGTCGTCGCCGCAGCACGCCGCACGCTCGGTGCTGTGACAGGACGCGAGCGTCAAGGCGGTGAGCCCGGCGGCCAGGAAGGAGAACGGGGAACGACGGCTGTTGTGCATGGGGTCCTGGGAGGTGGGTGGCGAAGGGCTTGCAGTATCGCCGCGACTTCGCCGAATGCGACCACCCTGTCGACGGGTTCCGCGGCGCAGCGAGTGTATTCGGGGCATGCAGAAGCGCGCCTCACGGCCCGTGCCATGGCAGCTTCGAGCAACCGCACCTCAAGGTTCGCTGGGGCGCGACTCGATAGCACAGCCACCCTTCGGCCCCGCTACATGCACCTGAACAGCAAGCTGTTGTTCGAGAAGTACGCCCGCCAGCACTTTCGCCCCGATCTCCGCATCCTCGAGATCGGCCCGGATCAGCTGCCGAGCTCCTACCAACAACTGGTCGGGCTGCCTTCGGCGCAGTGGCACACCATCGACCTCGCGGATCGGCCGGGCCTCACGTTCCAAGCCAAAGGCGACTACTGCTTCCCCATCGACGACGGCAGCTACGACATCGTGGTGTCGGGCCAGGTGCTCGAGCACGTCAAGAAGGTCTGGCTGTGGATTCGCGAAGTGGCTCGCGTCTGCAAACCAGGGGGCCGCGTGATCACCGTCAACCCCGTGACCTGGCCCTACCACCTAGCACCCGTGGACTGCTGGCGCATCTATCCGGAGGGCATGCGCGCGCTCTACGAAGAAGGTCAGCTCGAAGTCGAACACACGAGCTGGGAATCGCTCGAGCCCACGAGCCTGTTGCCGCGCCTACCGCGCCCGCAGAACGAACACCACCCTGGGATGCTGTTCAAGTTGGCGCGCCTGTGCCGCTACCCGCTGCAGCGGGCCTACGACACGATCACGATCGGTCGCAAAGCGGACTGATGGGCAGTGCTGAAGGGCACTGCTGATCGGCACTGCGCCTCACGCGACCGCGCCAGGCTTGCCGCAGCACTTTTTGAACTTCTTGCCGCTGCCGCAGGTGCACGGCTCGTTCGGGCCGACCTTCTTGTCGAGTCGCTTGAAGGGCCGCGGTTTGACCTCGAGGCCGTCGACGAAGAACCACGTGTCGTCTTGCTTGCGGAAGCTCGCGATCTCGTGGTGGGTGATGTCTTCCCCGGCGATCGTGTAGTAGGCCTTGAAGTCGACGAGGCCTTCCTCGTCATCGGGCCCACCATCTTTGACTTCGAGCACTTCCATGCGATGCCACGTCGCGCGCTTGGACCATTGCTCGGTGGCCGTGCGATCGACGAAGTGTCGGCCGTCCGGCGACTGGCTCTCGACGATCCAGTCGACGTGGCCCAGCGCGTAGGCGCTGTAGCGCGAACGCATCAACTGCTCGGCCGTCTTGGCCTTCTGCTGCTGCTGGATGATCGGCTCGCAGCAGGCAGCGAACTCCTTACCACTCGGGCACGGGCACAACATCGCGAGGACCGTAGCGGATCGGCCGCGCACAGGTCAACCTCGCGTCACTCCAGCCCGGCAGCGGTGGCGGTAGTCGCTGCGGCAGCGGCCGGCGGACCGAGCAGGTCGCTGACGAGGTCGAGCGTGCGCGCCGTCGCACCCTGGTTCTGGCTGATCACGGCCAACGCCTTCTGGCCCAGCCGCGTGCGCAGCTCGCCGTCCTGCAGCAGCCGGCCGAGTTCGCGCGCGAACGCGGCCCCGTCGGGCACCTGCACCACCGCGTCCGCGGCCAGCAGCAGCTCGACGTCGCGGCGGAAGTTGGTCGTGTGCGGGCCGAAGATCGTCGCGCGCCCCTGGGCGGCGGGTTCGAGCATGTTCTGTCCGCCGTGTGGGATCAGGCTGCCGCCGACGAAGGCGACGTCACAGGCGGCGTAGAAGCGCTGCAGTTGGCCGATCGTGTCGACGACGACGACGGCATTGCGAGCGAGCTTCGGCAAACTGCTGGCCTCGCTCCACCGAACCGGCAGGCAGCCGGCGGCGGCGACCTGCTCGCAGATCGACGGCGCACGCTCGGGGTGGCGCGGCACGAGTACCACGCGCACGGGACGGTCGAGGTCGCGCTGGACCGCGGCCACGGCGTCCAGGACGGCAACCTCTTCGTCGAAGTGCGTCGAACCGGCGACCAGCACGAGTTCGCCTGCCTTTGCCAGCCAGGGCCGCAGCTCGGCCGCGGCATGCTCGTACCGACCCATGGCGACGCTGTCGTACTTCATGTTGCCCGTGACAAGAACGCGACCGGGATCGACGCCGAGCTCGAGCAGCCGCTTCTGGTAGGCGGGGTCCTGCACGCAGTACCTGCTGATGAGGTCGAGCTGCGGCAGCAGCCCGCGCGCCAGGCGATAGCCGCGGAACGTGCGTTCGCTGATGCGGCCGTTGATGACGGCGACCGGGATGTTGCGCTTGCGCGCCGACTGCAGGAAGTTCGGCCAGATCTCGAGCTCCATCAGCAACACACACTGCGGACGGATGCGTTCGATCGAACGCGCCGGGCAGCGGCCGAAGTCGAGCGGGTAGAACACGACGGGCAGGTCCTTGTACTCCTGCCGCGCGACGAGGTGGCCGTTGGGCGTGGTCGTCGAGACGACGAGCTGCAGGTCGGGGCGTTGCGCACGCAGTTGCGCGATGAAGTTGCTGGCGGCCTTGACCTCGCCCACCGAGACGCCGTGGATCCAGACGACCTTGCGCGCATCCGATCGCCGCGGCACGAAGCCAATGCGCTCGCGCAGGCTCTTGCGGTAGCGGCGATCGAACGCCGCGCGCCAGAGCAACACGGGGCTGTAGAACAAGACTGCGAGGAAGAACGCGGGCTGGTAGATGCCCATCGTCAACCAGCCGCGCACACCGCTGCGCGGCAGCGGCAGCGTCGTGCCGGCATCACCGCGCGCGGGCGTCGTCTCGCGCATCAATCGAAGGCCGGCGCGCAGCACTTCTTGTACTTGATGCCGGAGCCGCACGGACAGGTGTCGTTGCGGCCCGGCTTCGGCGCACCAGCAGGCAGGCCGGGCTTCGGCGCGGCCGCGCGCTGCATCGGTGCCCGCGGCATCATCGGCGCCAACCGGCGAGCCGGCGGCGGCGGCATCGCAGGTGCGGCGGCGGCGACCGGTTGGGCTCCACCTGGCTGAGTTCCCGCGCCTGGGACTCCCCCGGCTTGGGCACCATCACCCGCCACCGCGGGCGGCTGCCCCTCGACCGGTGCGGGCCCGAGTTCGAGACCCTGCGGTGTCACACGCAGCACGAAACGCTCGCCCTTGCCCATGCGGTCGAGGATCTCCTGCGGCACCCTGCCGGCCGCGATCAGCGACTCGAACAGCGCCTGCAGTTCTTCGGGGGTGCGCGGCATCTGCGGCTGCCGTGGTGCCTCGCGCTGCAGCTTGCCGGTCACCATGTCGCGAATCGTGTCGGTCGCTTCGCGCTTGAACAGGAAGCCCGTGACGTGGTCGGCGACCTCCGCCTTGAGCATCTGGAACTTCTCGAAGCCCTCCTTCTTGTACTCGTTCTTCGGATCGATCTGCGCGTAGCCGCGCAGGCCGATGCCCGTCTTCAACACGTCCATCGCATACAGGTGGTCCTTCCACTTGTTGTCGATCGTGTCGATGACCAAGAAGCGGGCGATCGCGTCCCAGTGCTCGCCGTAGCTCTCTTGACGTGCATCGAGCAGCTTCTCGACGCGCGCCATGATCCAGTCGAAGGCGCCCTCGCGGGCCACCGATCGCATGCCCTGCAGATCGAGGTCCTCGAGGCAACGGTGCCGCAGCCACTTCTCGATCTCATCCCAGTCGGTCGTCTTGTCCTTGTCGCCCGCGTAGCGCTCGACGATCGGCTCGAGCACCTCCTCGAACATACCGAGCACCTTCTGGCGCAGGTTCTGGAACTCGAGCGCATCCTGGCGCTGGCCGTAGATGAACTTGCGCTGCTTGTCCATCACCTCGTCGTACTCGAGCAGGTGCTTGCGGATGTCGAAGTTGCGCGCTTCGACCTTCTTCTGCGCCTTGGCGAGGCCGCGCGTGACCATCGGGCTGTCGATGACCTCGCCGGCCTTGAGACCCATCTTCTCCATCATGACCTTGACCCAGTCGCGCGCGAAGATGCGCATGAGGTCGTCGTCGAACGACAGGAAGAACTTGGTCTGGCCCGGATCGCCCTGGCGGCCACAGCGGCCGCGCAGCTGGTTGTCGATGCGGCGCGCTTCGTGGCGCTCGGTGCCGATCACGTAGAGACCGCCGAGCGCGATGATCTCGTCGTGCTCCTTCTGGCAGCGTGCCTTCAGCTCCGCGAGCAGCTGCTTGGCCTCGGCGCTGTCCTCGGCGAATCCCTTCTGTTGGCACTCCGTGCGCCAGAGCGCCTCGGCCTTGCCGCCGAGCACGATGTCAGTGCCGCGGCCCGCCATGTTGGTCGCCACGGTGACGGTGCCCTTGCGGCCCGCCTGCGTGATGATCTCGGCCTCGCGCTCGTGCTGTTTGGCGTTGAGCACGTTGTGCGGCACGCCAGCCTCGGTCAACCGCGCCGAGATCGACTCGGACTTCGAGATCGACGTCGTGCCGAGCAGGATCGGGCGACCCTTCTCGTGCTCGGCCACGATCGTCTCGGCGATCGCGTCGAGCTTGCTCTTGGCGTCGAGGTAGACTTGGTCATTCAGGTCGTGGCGCTGGTTCGGCTGGTTGGTCGGGATCGCGACGACGTCGAGCTTGTAGATGCGCGAGAACTCGGAGGCCTCGGTCATCGCCGTGCCGGTCATGCCCGCGAGCTTGCCGTACATGCGGAAGTAGTTCTGCAGAGTGATGGTCGCCAGCGTGCGGTTCTCCTGGCGCGGCGGCAGCCCTTCCTTGGCCTCGACGGCCTGGTGCAAGCCGTCGCTCCAGCGGCGGCCCGGCATCAAGCGCCCCGTGAAGTCGTCGACGATGACGACCTCGGGCTCACTCGACTGCCCGTCAGGCCCCTTCTTGCCGGCGACGACGTAGTGCTTGTCCTTGTGGTAGACGTGGTGGGCACGCAGTGCTGTCTCGAGCAGGTGCGGCCACTCCATGTACTTCGGATCGCTGTAGAAGCTGTCGACGCCGACGAGCTTCTCGCAGCGCTCGATGCCAGCCTCGTTGAGCAGGCACTGGTGCTCCTTGAGCTTGACCTCGAAGTGCTCGTCCTCCTTGAGCTGCCGCGCGACGCGGTCGGCCATCAGGTAGTTCTCAGTCGTGCCCTCACCTTCGCCAGAGATGATGAGCGGCGTGCGCGCCTCGTCGACGAGGATCGAGTCGACTTCGTCGACGATCGCGTAATACAAGCGCTTTTGCACCTGCTCCTCGGCGCGCCACTTCATGTTGTCGCGCAGATAGTCGAAGCCGAACTCGTTGGCGGTGCCGTAGACGATGTCGCACTCGTACTCGGCCTGGCGCGTCTGCGGCGGCATGTTCGACTGGATCGCGCCGACCGTGAGCCCCAGGTACTCGAAGACGGGCGCCATCCAATCGCGGTCGCGCTTGGCGAGGTAGTCGTTGACGGTGACGATGTAGACACCCTTGCCGAGCAGCGCGTTGAGCGCGGCTGCCAGCGTGGCGACGAGCGTCTTGCCTTCGCCCGTCGACATCTCGGCGATCTTGCCGGTGTGCAGCACGGCGCCGCCGATCAGCTGCACGTCGAAGTGGCGCATGCCGAGCGTGCGCACCGCCGCCTCGCGCGTCATCGCGAACATCTGCGGCAATACAGAGTCGAGCGACTGCTCGCCCGAACGCACCTGCTCGCGCAGCGTCGCGACGGTGCTTTTCACCTGCTCGGCGGAGAGCTCCTTGGCCCAGTCCACGAGCGCGTTGGTGGCCTTGACGATGGGTTGGTATTCAACGAGAGAACGTTGATTGGCCGAACCGAACAAGCCTTGCAGGGCCTTGCCGATGCGGTTGGGAATGGAACCGAAGTCGACTTTCATGACGAACCAGAATGCGTATGGAGAATGCGGGGACGGTGCGGAGCGAACTCCGCACCAGCGAACTCGACGAAGTGCCGACGCTCGCGGAAGGACCTGACGACAGGGCGCCGCTCGGGCGCCGATCAGGCCGTCGGCGCGCGCGGCTGCGGCAGGCCGCTCTCGCGCACGGAGCGCGCGCGCGGCAACACCCGCGGCGCCGGTGTGGCATCGGCACAGAGTGGCGCGTGCACAGCGCGCGCCACGAGTTCGGCTAACGAGACACCGGCGCGCTGACCGCGATCGATGCCGAGTTCGGCCTGCGTGGCGTGCACGATGCCGCCGCTGGTGGCGGGCATGCCCGCCGCCGCCAACAGCACGAAGAGCACGACGGCGGATAACCAGCCGACGCAGCGACTGCGGTCGCCGCCCGTCTGGGGTGCGTCGTCGACCATCTCGTGCGTGTCGTCGACCGCGCGGTTCACTTCTTCACCTCGCGGCCACGCAACACGCGGTCGACCATTTCGTGGAGCAGCGCTTCGGGGAACGGCTTGCCCAAGAAGCCATCCGCCTTCTTGATGTCCGCCATTGACACGCGCGCCGCGCTGTTCAGCAGCACGGGGATGTCCCGCGTCGACGGCTCGGCGCGCAACTTCTCGATGACCTGCAAACCATCGAGTTCGGGCAGTTCGTAGTCGAGCAGCACGAGGTCGGGCAGCAGTTGCCGGGCCGCACTGACGCCGCTCGGCCCGTCGTAGACCTTGTAGGTGCGGAAGCCACGCCGACGCAACAGCACTTCGACCGCGACGGCCAGGTCCTCCTCGTCGTCGACGATGAGCACGAGCCCGCGGCACGGCTGCTGGCTCTCGTCACCCGACTCGACGAGCAGACGCCGCACGACCGCACACGTATCGAGGCCGGCAGCGCAAAAGCCCTGCTCGATCTGTTGCTTGAGGTCGCGGTTGAAGCGTCGAACGGCCATCCAAGCTTCGTAGTCGGGGTAGTCGGACTTGATCTCCATCTGATCGTGCGTGTCGACCGCGAAGAAGTACTCGCCCGGAATCAGGTGCTCCTGCAGCAGCAACTTCATGAACGGGTAGTTGCGGTTGCCCAATCGCATGCTGTAGCGATTGCACGGATAGCCGGGAATCGTCTCCGTCTGTTCCTTTTGGAACATGCCCAGCAGAGATTCCACGCCCTGGGGTTCCGCGCTCTGCGAGTCGACTCGCTGGGATTCCGCGCGCTGGCCCAGGCCGCCGCCGGGCACAGCTTCGATCGCGCGCCGCGGCCGGCCGCCGGAACTGTAGGCGAGACCCTGATAGATGGCCATCGCCTTCTGCACCATCTCGGCCGTGAGCGCCTGTAGCCTCATCGCTGGTGGCCTCCGACAGCCGCGGGCTCCGTGCGATGCAAGCAGCCGCACAGCTCGGCCACTGTCGTGCCGGCCGCCTGCAAGCGCGTCTGCAGGTCGTCGACGATCTGCACCATGAGAGCTGGGTCTGTGAACATCGCGGTGCCGATCTGCACGGCCGCCGCCCCGGCGCAAATGAACTCGAGCACGTCGTCGGCCGAACGCGCCCCGCCGACCCCGATGACCGGGATGCGGACGCAGCGCGCGACCTCGTAGACCATGCGCAGCGCGACCGGCTTGATCGCTGGCCCCGACAGCCCGCCGATGACGCGGCCGAGAATCGGCTTGCGCTTCTTCCAGTCGACGGCCATGCCGATCAGCGTGTTGATCGCCGTCAAGCCGTCGGCGCCACCCTGTTCGGCGGCCTTGGCGATGACCGTGATGTCGGTCACGTTGGGCGACAGCTTGGCGAAGACCGGCACCGTCGCGACCTTCTTGACGGCGCGCACTGCCTGCTCGGTGAGTCGCGGCTCCGTCGAGAACAAGAGCCGGCCCTCCTGCACGTTGGGACACGACAGGTTCACTTCGAGCGCATCGACACCGGCGGCGGAAAACCTCTCGGCCAGTTGCACGAAGTCATCGATCGACTCGCCGCCGATGTTGACGACGATGCGCGGCCCAGCTCCACCGGCCGCGAGCTGCTTCATTCGGGGCAAGGTCTCGGCGACGAAGTAGTCGGCTCCCTTGTTCTCGAGCCCAATCGAATTGAGCATGCCCGACGGGGTTTCCCAGATGCGTGGCGGCGGGTTGCCGGACCGCGGCTTGACCGTCACGGTCTTGCTGACCAGCGCTCCAACGCGGCCCAGATCCGAAAACTGCCGTCCTTCCCAACCGGAGCCAAATGTGCCCGAGGCGCTCAGCACCGGGTTGTTCAGCAGCAGGCTTCCTAGGGTGGTTTGCAGCACGGCGGAGGGTTGCCGCACGGGGGCGCGCGGGGCGCACAAGATACCCGCCAAGGAGGCTTACCCGCTAGACCGCGGGCGCGCGAGCGCGCGATGCGTGCGGCGAAGGGCCCAAGGTATCCGTCCCATCGAGCGTTCCGTTGACCCACTAGCCCAACAAGAATTGACAATTCTTGGCAGATCGGCTATCGTTGGCCAATGGAGTGTCGAACCCATGAAAGTCACCACGATGAACATCTCCCTTCCGGCGGAGCTCGCGCGTTACGTGCGCGAGAAAGTCGACAGCGGCCACTACTCCTCGGTGAGCGAGGTGGTGCGCGAGGCTCTGCGTCGGTGGTCGGGGGGCGAGCTCCAAGAGCAATCGCTCCGAACACTCTCCGGAGTTCGCTTCAACCGCGCCAAGGCCGAGGCAGCCGCGCAGGGCATCTTGACCCTTCAGAAGGGGCAGACGCTTGGCGGTGGCATCTCCATCGAGGACCTCGTCAACGAAGGTCGTGAGGTGTGAAGTTTGTTTTGGATGCCTCCCTCACACTGGCCTGGTGTTTCAACGACGAGAGAACAAGGTTCACCGAGGTCGTACTGCACGCTCTACCGAGGGTTGGCGCGGCTGTTCCATCCATCTGGGTCCATGAAGTCACGAACGGTCTGCGCACCGCGCAGAAGCACAAGAGGATCGCTGAAGAGGCGGTGATCGAGTTCGTCGAAAGCCTCGGGCCCATGCCCATCGAGACCGTTCTCGTGGCACCGAAGACCATGCTCGTCGAGGTCCGGAAGCTTTCCCTCCAGCACAACCTGTCAGCCTACGACGCGTCGTACCTTGCTTTGACCCAGAGCCTCGGCCTTCCTCTTGGCACACTCGATGGAACGGGGAAGCGCATGGGACTCAAGCACGCCGCACTTGCTGTCGGCATTGAGCTCGTGAGCGAGGATATGGTTGCATCGTGGGGCCTCGAATCGCCATGAAGCTCACGCCTCAGGGCAGATTCCATTCCCGCTTCCGCAACCTTGCCACGAGCCAACGCGGTGCACCAAGACCACTGGGATCACTGGGATCACTGGGATCACTGGGGTCGCTGCGGAGCGCGATCCGAGCGATCCTCCCGCCACAGCAGCAGGAACAGCCCGATCGCCCCGACCGTGATGCACGAATCGGCGACGTTGAAGGCCGGGAAGTCCCATTCGAAAGGCCACTTGCCCGAGAACCGCAGGAAGTCGCGCACGGTCCGGTCGGCGCGCACGAAGTTGTCGTAGAGGTTGCCGATCGCGCCGGCCAAGACGAGCCCCAGCACGAACTGCTGCAGCCGCGCGGTGCGGCTGGTCTTGTAGACGAACCAAAACAGGCCGACGACGGCCAGGCAGCGCAGCACCATGAGCACGACGGTGGCGTTCGGGAACAGCCCCCAAATCGTGCCCGGGTTGCCCCAGCTCACGAGCTCGAAGCGCAGCACTCGGTCGAAGACCGTGTATTGGCGCTGCGGCTCGCGGATCAGCGGAAGTTCGCGCTCGAGGAAGCCGAACACGACGGCCTTGCTCCAGAGGTCCAGAGCGACGAGCAGCGGCCACGGCAGCCAGAACCACCACTTGCCCGCGAACCCCCTCGGCGATGCGCTGGCGTTCAGCGCCGCACCGACACTCGCCACCCCGGTCGCCTCGACTTGCGCCCCCGCGTTGCTCTTCGCGGGCTCGACGCCCTCACCTG
>JBDSBS010000851.1:0-6755 GCA_039921435.1 Planctomycetota bacterium
CCGCCTGGCAGGAAGTGCGGGTCAGCACGGTGGCAATCGAGCCGGCTGTGCCGTTGCCGATGATGGTACCGGTCGCGACGAGCGTCCAGTTGGCCATGTTCGTCTCGTTGCCAACGTACGTCGTGATGCCCGTGTTGGTCAGATACACCTGCAGTTGGCCGACCTGGCCGACTGGGGAGAGGATCGGGGTGCTGATCGCCTGCAGCGTGACAGGCGTAGTGACCGTCAGGTTGAAGAAGTTTTGGTGGCTGACAGCTGGTGTCGTCCACCCGAAGTAGCCAACGGGAGCAACTGGTAGGACCACGAGTGGGGACTGCGCGCCAACCACTGCGCAAAGGCTGGCCGCAGCCAGAATGGAGAGGGTTCTCATGAGCAGGGAATCTGAGGATCGAAAACTGATTCAAGCTGCGTCCCGGACCACCCGGAACTCGCGCCAGTAGGATCCCCGGTTTGCAGCGAGCCGTCAACCCGTGACCTCTGCGCCCCATCCGCGCAGACGTGGAGGAACTGACCTTGCCACGGATCCGTGTCTCGCCGGCGAAGTCGCTCACCTTGCATGATCGAGACGTCACGCTCGATGCCGAACGCAGCGCAGCCATCGTCGAGCTGCGCGTGGCAACTGCGCAATGCTCTCGATGTGACGCGAACTACTGTTCGGATCGGGCAGCGGCCTCGCGGCAGACCGGCGATGTTGAATCGAGGGCTTCATGTCGCACTCATCTTGCTTGTCTTCGCGAACGGTCTGAACGTAGGAATGGCAGCCTCGTGTACACGCCGAACCGCAACCGGGTCCGATGGGACTGCGCCGGAGCCGCTTGCAACTCGGCCCATGGACCGTGACGTTCCACGATCACTCCACGCGCGATCCAGGAACCGGTCATCGCCGCACCGGCGTTGCTGAGCACGAAGCCACCGACCTTGGCGGCGACGTCGATCACCGCCCCCTGGTAGAAGAACTGTATGCCGAGCAGGTTCGTGCCCGCAGGCAGTGCAATCGACCACGTTGCCGTCGTGCCGGTCGCGAGCAGTGCATCGAGCAACAGGGCCTCGGCGAACAACTGGCAACCGGTCAAGCCCAGCGGAGTCAGGTCGATCGGCAGCGGCAACGAGCCGCTCTGCACGTTCGACAACAGTGATCATGACCGCGATTCCCGAGTTCACGCCGTTCACGCGAACCGCCAAGGTCGTTCCCGGCACCGGCAGTGATCCTGGAGCGGCAGCCAACACCGGCACACCGAGACTGCCCGGGCAACCACTGCCGTAGGACACGTAAGTCGCTGCACGGCGCACAGTGTCGAACTCGACGTTGTCGAAACCGACCGTGCCAATCGTTCCGCTGAAGATCACGCGGTGGATGCCGCCTTCCCGTCGACGAGAAGGTGAGCACCGGCCCCGGACTGACATCCGGCACGGTCACCGATCCCAGCAGGGAGTCGTCAACTGCGAACGCCTGCAGCGTCACGGTGCCTGTGCCGAGTGGGCTCAGGTCACCGCGCACGCGGAAGAAGTCGGTCGTGCCCGGCTTGGTCGTGTCGGCCGGGTCGAAGAACCGGATCGTGATCGACTCGTGGTAGTTGAGGGTGCCCGTGGGCGTGGTGCCGCCGATGATGTTGGGGGCACTCGGCGATGCCGCGCCGTGGATGACGACTGCCGCAAACCCACCCTGCGAACGGAACGACGCCCCGAGGGTAGCGAGGAAGCGATCGGTCAGCCGGCTCGCGGCAGGCACTGAGACACCCGGCGAGTTGGACATCGCCACGAGCCCGATCTCCTCGAACGAGATCAGTTGGGTCTGCGCGGGCAAATGGGAGAGCAGCGAGGACGCGAGCAGTACGGCGCGAAGGGAGAGTTGTGGAAGGAACGTGGTTGGCCTGCGGGTCCGAGCGAGCTGGGCAGCACGCAGAACGGCGCTCGATCGCACGCTTCTGCTCCTTCCAATTCCGGACGGGGTCTCGCCGGGACGCGGAAAATCGGCAAGGGGGCGTGCACACGCTCGTTGGCGTGACGGTGCGTCGAGGCGGCGTCGAGGCGGCGTCGAGGCGCCGTGACTTGACCGCAAGCGGCGGCGCCAGTAGGTCGTTCTCGTGAACACGACGCCGCGCCCTGCTTCCGCGCCGAGTCCCGCGAACTCGCTGGCGGAGCTCGCTCGGCAAGGTGTCGACCCCGCCGCCGATCGCCGTACCAAACAGGGCTATCTACGCTGGCTGCCGACAACGGGTGCCGTGCTCGACATCGGCTGTGGTGCTGGCACGTTCCTCGACGTCGCCAAGACCGCAGGCCTAGCACCGATTGGCATCGACTTCGATGGCACACTCGCGCGAGCACGTGGGCACGACGTGCGCGAAGGGCATGCCGTCACAGTGCTCGAGGAGCTCGCCGCCGGCGGGCAAGGCTTCGCCGGTGCGCTGCTCGCTCACGTGATCGAACACGTCGATGGCGAGGGTGCGCTCGCACTCATGCAGGCGATCGCCAAGGCGCTGCAACCGGGCGCGACTCTCGTGGTCGCGACGCCAAACAGCCGCAACTACATCGTATTGTCGGAGCTGTTCTGGCTCGACCCAACGCACGTGCGGCCCTATCCCAGGCGTCTGCTCGAGCGGCTCGGGCAGGCATGCGGCTTCGACGTTGTAGCGTCCTACGACGATCTGACCACGCGGCCGCGTCGATCGACGCTTCGCGCTTCTTTCGCGCGTTTGCGCAGTCTGGTCTCGGGCGTCGACAAGAGTGGTGCGCTCGATGCCGTCGTCGTGATGCGCCGCCGCTGATCGCACCCCCCGGGCGAGTTCGCTATCCTGCGTCCATCCCATGCTGCCACTGCCACTACTCGGTGCCCTGCTCGCCGCACTCGCCGTTCCGCAGGCGCCGGCCGATCCCGAGCAGTCGCCGGTCGGGCGCACGCACTACCTCGGCCGCGAAGTCGCCCAGACGATGCACTGGACCGGCGCGTCCTGGCTGCTGCGCGCCACGCGCGCGGACGAAGAGAACGGCCTCTTGCTGCGCCAATGGCTCGCGGTGCAGCCGGGCCAAACGGTGTGCGACCTCGGTTGCGGCAATGGCTACCACACGTTGCCGCTCGCCGAAGCGGTCGGCGAAGCGGGCCTCGTCTACGCAGTCGAACTGCAGCCCGAGATGCTCGTGCTGCTGCGCCAACGCAGCGAACGCAGACACCTCGGCAACCTGAGATTCGTCGAGGCCACCGTCGACGATCCTGAGCTGCCGCCCAACTCGTGCGACCTCGTGCTGCTCGTCGACGTCTACCACGAACTGTCGCATCCGGTGCGCGTGATGGCGCACGTGGCGCGCGCGCTGAAGCCCGGCGGCCGCGTCGTGTTGGTCGAGTTCCGCGCCGAGCATGCCGACGTGCCGATCAAGCCCGAGCACAAGATGAGCAAGGCACAAGTCGTGCGCGAGATGGCGACGCACGGTTTTGCGCTGGTGGCGGAGTTCGACGGACTTCCGTGGCAACACGCGATGGCGTTCGGCGCACTGGCCGAGCCGGGCACGCGGTTGCAGCCGCAACAGGTGCTGCGCGGGTTCCTGCGCGCCGCGGGCGGCGACGACGGGCGCATTCTCGCGCCCTTCCTCGCGGCCGGCGTGACTTCGAAGGACCTGCCGACGCTCACGGCCGACCTGCGCACGAAGGTGCGCGCGGGCCCCGACGGTTGCTTACTCGCGGCGCTGCGAACGGCCGACGGCGGGCGGTTGCCACACGGTCGCGACGAAGTGTTGCTCGAACGCGACCGCGACGGGCGCTGGGCGATTGCCTCGGTGCGCGCGCCCGAGACCATCGAGCGATCACACGGCGGGCGGCGACCGTTCATGGCGATGCACACGGCGGTCGGCGGCGGCACGGTTGCGGCGCGGGTGGCACTTGCGCACGAAGTCGGCTTCGACGGTGTGGCCTGGGATCTCGACCACCTGGCCTTCGCACAGCGCGAATGCGAAGTACGCGGCGGCGATCTGATATCGGCCTACACGGTGCTCGAGCTCGGCGATGGGCTGGCGGCACGATTGCCACCACTGCGCGCGGCGATGCACGTGCTCGCCGGCGGCCCGGGCATGCTCTGGCTAGGGCTGCGGGGACCGTTGGCGCCGCGCACGGTGGCCGGCGACGACGCCGCCGTGGCGGCCCTGCAGACACTGCTCGTCGAAACCGATGCAACCGGCGTCGAGATCGCGCTGTACCCGCACCACGGTTTCTGGCTCGAGACCGCCGACGACGCGCTTCGACTCTGCGCGCGCATCGATCACCCGCGACTCGGCCTCGTCTTCAACCTGTGCCACTTCCTGCGCACGAGCGAAGACAACGATCCAGCACCATTGCTCGCGCGCTGCGCGTCGAAGCTGCTCGCCGTCACCGTCAACGGCGCCGACCTGGCCGGCGATGATTGGAGCACGTTGATCCGCCCGCTGGGCGAGGGCGACTTCGACCTGCGCGGGTTCTTGACCACGCTCGACACAATTGGGTTCGAAGGTCCGGTCGGTCTGCAAGGCTTCGGTATTGCGCAGCCAGCGCGCGAGCATCTGACGGCGTCGATGGCGGCGTGGCGAGCGGTGCAAGAAGCGCGGCGCTGATGCAGCCAGTGCACCCTACCTGTGGACCCCCGTGGACCCTACAACCAGCCTGCCGCCACTGCAGCGAACTGCTCGAGATCTGGCAACTCGTGCGCCAGTGTCGTCGCAATGCGCGCATAGTCGATGTTGGCGTAGTGGTGAGCCAACACGTTGCGCAAACCAGCCCAGCCCATCAGGCGCTGCGCCAGTGCGGGGTTGAGGCGACCAGCGTTCGCGAGTCTCTCGAAGGCCTGCTGGTAAGTCGTCGACGTCGATTGCTCGGCGTCGGCGGCCGCATGCAGCGCCAGATCGATCGCCGACTGCGCCGCCACGTAGAGCGCGTGCAACACCATGTGTTGCACGTCGCGGTCCGACATCAGGGTCTTGGCGTCGTACTTGGTGCGGTAGCGACGCAAGTCCGACAGAGCATCTTGAAGCAACGCGAGTCGTTTGCGGATGGTGTCCGGGTCGACCATCACAAGGTCCCCTGCAACCGCTTCTGCATGGCGAGGGTGCGAATGCGCAGGAACTCCTCGTATGAAGGTCGGAAATCAAGCCATCGCGAGGTGGTCTCCACTTCGAAGCTGCGGCGGACCGCAGGCTCGCGATCGACCACGACCACACGTTCGGCGAGCATGGGCCCGATCAACGGCAGGTTCGGTTGACTCAGATCGACGAGGTCGACCTTGATCGCCACCGCCGCTTCGAGACGAGCCACGATGACGCCCCACGCGACGCCGCCCGCTGGCATGGTGGATGCCGGCATGATCGCCACGTCCACGTCGCGGTAGGTACTGCCCCGGACCACCGAGCCGAACACGTAGGCCCAGCGCAAGTGCGGTTCGCGAGCGAGTGCGCTCTTCACCGCTTCGATGACCTCGCTCGGCGCCCGCATCGTGGCGAGCGTAGCGATGGGGTTCGAGCGCGACAAGGCGCCGCGCTTCGCACGTCAACACGAAGCGCGGTTCGACTGCCTACAGACCCACGATCGCGTTGCCCGCGTTCGAGGTCGTCCAGCCGAATGGATTGGCCAACGCATCGGCCGCGGCGGCTTGGTGGTAGATCGACTGTCCGAGCCAGGTCGGATCGTTGGGAATCGGCAGTGACCACGTCGCGTGACCCAGCAAAGGCGTCAGCGGATGGTAGTCGATGATGCCGAGGTCCAGCGTGCAGCCCGGTGCGCCGAGCATGCCCAGGTCGGTTCCGGGCACGATCGCCGTGGTGCCCACCATCATGATCACGGCGGGCGTGGACACTGGCAGGTTGGCGACTTCGACGCGCAACGTCGATCCGATCACGGCTCTCGCGCCAGGCACGCCGCTGATCGCGACCGCGTTGCCGCTTGCTCCGAAGCAGCCGGTTCCGTAGGTCGAGTAGGACGCAAGCGCAGGCACGCTGCCCGCCCAATACATTCTCGCACGGTCGACGGCGTCGTTGCCGATTTGCTGCCCCATCACGCGGCCAGGAATGTCGTCCGCCGGCGGGTGGATGCCGCCCCAGATGCGCGAGAGCGACGTTTGATCGGACGCGTCGTAGTAGCTCGCCCATTGCAGCTTCACGGTCACGCTCGGCCCCTTCTCGAAGACGAGGAAGTTGTTCTGCGGGCACACGAACTCGCCGAGGCCGCCCGGAAACCAAGGCGATCCCGTGAAGCGATCGAGCACTACGGACGCGGCGCGGCTGTAGGTGCTGTGACCCGACACGTAGCCAGCGAACGGCGGCGACACGAAGGTCGGGCGTTGGTAGGGCCACCAGTTCTGCGCGAGGATCCAGCCGACGCCGGCGACATCGGTGGCCGGATTGATGATGTAGTTGGGGCCGCGCCAGGCCTTGATCGCGATCCTGCCCTCATAGCCGAGCAGGTGTTCGTGGTGTTGGCCAGGTGCGGTCGTGGCTGTGGTGATGACTTCGATCAGGCCCGGGTGCAGCGTGATGGCATCCGGATCGGACGGGTTCTGGGCGTAGCGATCGGCCATGTAGCGGATCGCGCTGACCGGACGCACGAAGTCGTACCAGCCCTTCACGCCCCAGGCGCTGATCGCACAATCGTGCATCGCGCCGCCGAGAGCGAGATAGCCCTTGACGTCCCACTCGAGGTTGTTGACGACGGGGCCGATGCCGCCAATGCGCTTGACTGTCAGAGCGTGGTCGGCGACGTAGTTGAAGATCGCGAACCAGTGGCCCGGCGGGGTCTCCGAGAT
>JBDSBS010000852.1:0-2655 GCA_039921435.1 Planctomycetota bacterium
CGCACGAAGAGTTCGACGGGCTTCGAGGTAGGGTGGTCCCCTGAGAATCGCGCCTTGCCGTCCCAATCGCACTCCCACACCGAGTCGTGGTCGTGCACACCATCGTGCTCGGGCTTGTCGCCTTGCCGCCAACCCATCACGCACGGCTCGTGGCGGAAGTGCCAGTAGACGCGGCCGAACACCGGCGTCGGTTTCACCCAGATGATCTGTTGGTGGTCGAGGATGCCGAGGTCGACACCAGATGCGCTGGATGTCGCCGCAGCGCTTGTGGGCGTGCCAGCAGTAGATGGCGCCCTTGTGGGCAAGCACTTCGAGCACGTTGACGAACACGGCGCGGAAGAAGCCGTCAGCGTCCTTGATGTCGATCTCGCGGTAGGTGGCGGTCCAGTCCTTGCCTGAATCGTTTGGGCGCTCGCCGGTGTAGTCGACGAGGTAAGGCGGGTCGGTCGCGACGAGCGCGGCCTTGTCGCTGCCCATGACGCGCAGCACGTCCTTGAGGTTCGTCGAGTCCCCGCAGAGCAACTTGTGCTCGCCGAGAGTCCAGAGGTCGCCGGTCTTGGCGATCGCGACGGCGGGGGGTTCGTCAGGCCCGTCATCGTCGAGCTGCTTGTCGACTTCCTCCTGGTCGCGGAGCTGCTGGACCAGCGCGTCGATGTCGTCTTCGGTGTAGCCGACGCCGTCGAGCGCGTCCTCGGCCTTGAGCTGCTGCAGCAGGGCGGCCAGGGCGGGCTCATCCCAAGAGGACCACAGGTGACTCTTGTTGTCTCCGATGGCGTAGGCGACCGCATCGAGGTCGCTGCCCTCGAACCACCACACCGGCACCTCGGTCATGCCGAGGCTCTGCGCGGCCTTGAGCCGGGTGTTGCCGGCGACTACCTCGCCGCTTCGCCGCGCGACGATTGGCTGCTGCCAGCCGAACCGGCGGATGCTCGCCGCGACGTGTGGCACGGCCTGGTCGTTCAGGCGCGGGTTGGTGGGCGAGCAGAAGAGCCGGTCGATGGCGACGGTCTCGACGGGCGGGGATGCGGGCGTGTCCAAGCGGGGCACCTCGGTTGCGGGTTGGGAGCCGCTTGGAAGTGCGCGTGGACGGAAGGCTCGACTCCCCGAAGGGTAGCCTCTGGCGGCCCATGAGCATACGCCCCGCGATCATCATTCCGCCGACCTACTACCTGGACACGTCCGCTGTCAGGCACCTCGTCGAGGATCCTGCACGCGCAATGCTGCGTCAGCGAGTGGAGCGCCTGGTTTCAGAAAGGCGTCTGCTTCTGTGCACCAGCTACGCGATGGTTGAGGAGGTGTTGACCGCGAGTACCGATGAGCGGCAGCGTCGGGATGCGCTCTTGTTCGCTCGTGTGGTCACTCCGAATCGCCTTCAGAGGTCAGTGACGGGCTTGATTCGTCAGTGGGCCGAGGGACCACGAGTTCTGCGCTGCAAGCCAGACTTCATGAACTGGGCGAATCTGACGACAAGCCTGAACCGGCTGATCGTCAATCCCCCGCTGCATCTGAAGGAAGGGCGCGACTCGTTGCGTGCGCGCGGGACCAAGTTCCGGAACGGGATGATCGCGTGGCTTGAGGCTGACGGCTACTTGGAGGAGGCGCGGAAGAACACTCGTCGATGGACGAAGCCTCAGCAGTTCTTTCCTGAGGCGCAGCAGCTTGCCGACACGTTGTTCGCGTCCAAGGAGCGCTATTGCCTGCTCTGGAAGAGCTTCATGGAGGATCCCAAGGACCCGGTCTCGGTCGAGCAGGCATGGGCAAGCCGCGACAACCCCTGGGTGCAGCTCTACACCAGGCTTGCGCTCCTGGGAGTCGCGCGACGAGTCCTGACTCAGACGAAAGAAAAGAACCTGCAGAACGACTATTACGACAGCATCCACGTTGTGTGTGCGTCGGTGGCCGACGGCATCGTCACGGACGATCGCAAGCTGGCCCAAGCGATCGAGCACCTGCGCGATAGGGGCATTCCGAAGGTCTGGTCGTTGGACTCGTGGTCCGGGGAGATTTGGCTCAGCTGTTGAAGCGGCGCGTCGGTCTGGCATCGAGTCGCGGCGATGGCCGGCACTCGCCACGGTAGCGCGGATGCACCCCTCCCGCTGTGGTCGCTAGACTCCCTTCGTCGGGCAGGCCGCCGCTTGTCAGCGTCGGTTCGTCCGCCAGAGTTCTGGCTTGAGTCTGACCGAAATCCTGGGAGGATCGCGCGAGTCGAGACTGCGGACCACGGACAGGGATCGTAATGATCAGGACCATGTTGCTCGTCGCGTTGGTGTGCCTTGTGCAGGCCTGCGCCTCAGTTGGAGTCGCTTCATTCACTCATACCGCCGCGAAGGAGCGCACGATCGACAACGAGAAGGTCGTTGCCATTCCATTTGATCGGGCGTGGGACAGGCTGGTTCGTGAGTTGGCGTCACGGTTCTACGTGATCAACAACATCGACAAGGAGTCACGGCTCATCAACGCATCCTTCTCATCTGATCGACCGGAGGAGTACGTCACAGGTGGATCAACAGAGCGGGTGTACGAGCGGAATGGGGTGAAGGAGCGAGTCGTCTACGACCCGGCGGCTTCCTCGTCCTTCAAGACGGGGTGGACGTGGGGGGACTACAACAATTTGCCAGTGACAGGTACGTGGAATCGAAGAGCCTCGCTCGAAGG
>JBDSBS010000853.1:0-2947 GCA_039921435.1 Planctomycetota bacterium
CGATCTCTCGCAACGACTGGAGCCTGCTACGCGGCGCTTCGGCGCTTACCGCGACGGGACTCGCACCCGCTAGTTCGACACAGCATCGCCTCACCTCGGGTGAGGGTCGGCGGACAGGACACACCATCGCACGGACTATACGCAGCCCGATTGCAAAGCACGCCGCATGCCCGCAACCGACTGGCCTTCGCGCAAGATCATCTGCACGTCGAGCGGACCAGGCGTCGCCGTTGACGCCGCTCACGGCATCGCCGCCGGCGAGGTGGACCTTTGACGACCGCCGTGCCCCGGGAGTAGATCGCGGTGACGTTCTGCGCGCCGCTGAGGTTGTTCGTGAAGACGGAACCGCCCGTCGGCGTGGTGTCACCTTCGCGAACGAGAATCGAACGGGATCGATCAGGATCATCGAACGGTGCGTTGCACCACCGCCGAGTCCGCAGCTTCGCCGGTGAGTACTTCGCTGACCTGTAGCGCCAGCCCCAGCGACAGTGCCGCTGCCGGCAACGCGGGCAAGGTCAAGCTCGCGCCGCCGCTGCCGTCGGCGATCGCGAAACCGAGGATGTTGGCAGCCACAGAGGGTAGCAGCGACAGGCCGACGTCGATGGACCAGAACGGTAGTTCGACGGCAGCGCGGCCGCGCCCCGTGGCGAACAGAAAGACGATGAGGCCGCCCGCGTCGGCGCCGCCCAACTGCATCAACGTCGGGGCACCGACCGTGATCTCGCCGAGTTGCAGCGCCAGCCGAGGTGCCGGGGCAGTTGCGAAAGCCGCCAGCAAACGCACGTACCGGCCTTGGTAGCCGATTGCCGGTTCGGTGATCTCCCACGAGTTCTGCGGCCAGCTTACGTTCCAGTCGCGATAGCTCTTTTGTGCCGGTTGCCCCTGCGGCGGCACGAGCGGCGGTCCGGTGTAGGAAGGATCGGGCGCGAAGTACGGATTCGGGCCACCCGTGAGAAAGCCTGGGGCCGGGCCCAGTGGCGAAGTGCTCGCGTTGGACCACGGCGTGCCGTCGCCAAACCACGAGTGGTACATCGTGTCGACGCTGCCTTCGGCGCCGGCCGCGCGCATGTTGGTCAAGAACGTCAACCCGAGCGGGTTCACGCCGTGTAGGTAGTGCAAGAACCCCTCCGCAGCATCGTGCAGTCCGCGCGCCGCGGCTGCGTTGAGGCCAAACCGGCTCGCAAGCAAGAACTGGATGCCGTGCAGGCACTTCGTCGCATTGCTGCCCCACGTGTAGTCCTGCGTTGCTAGATACGCGAGGTAGGGATCGTCGCCGTTCTGGTAGTGACCGAGGTGCGCCCCGCTCACGACCGAACTGCCAAACACCTGCCGGATGGCTGCAGCCGTGGCGACCGTGCTCTGCGCCGCTTCGCTATATGCGAGCCAGGCGCTGTGGAACTGATCCTCCCAGGGCGACGCCCAGGTCCACTGAAAGAGGTGAGCGCTCGCGTAGTTGGCGTCGAAGTAGGCCCGCATGGGGGCGTCGCCGCTGCGCACGAAGCGCCACGCGGCGGCCGCGATGCGATGCATCTGCTGCGTGTAGGCAGAGTCCTCGGCCGCGACGTTCTGGAAGCCGGCGTTGTTGTAGTTGGACGGGATGGCACCAGGGTTGACCGCGAGCCAGTTCCATGCCGACGCGGCCGCTTGGTCGAGCTGTTGCGCATACGCCTGCATCGCGGGTTCGGGTCGCGTGCCATAGGCGATCGCGGCGTGGGCGAACACGGAGCAGCCCGTTGCCGTCGCCGAGGCCGTCGCGGGTGCGTAGCGACGCGGTGCGCTGTCCGCGCTCGGCGGGCTGCTGGCCGCGAAATTGGTCACCGATACCTTGTGCAGCAGCGAGCCATCGGGGTTCTGCATGCGCAAGAGCCAGTCGAGTTCGATCTTGATCTCGTCGAGCAGATCCGGGATGCCGTTGCCCGACTCGGGAATGCCGTAGTCGTCGGGCCAGTACGCCGGCGCATCGAGAAACGCATCGAGCAGCGCGTGCAGCGGTTCGTCGGCGAAGTTGACATACTTGTTGTAGTCACCGGCGTCATGCCAACCGCCCGACAGGTTGCGCGAGGTCGCGGGTGTCGGGTTTAGCACGCTGCGGCAATCGGTGTCCTGCTGGCTACCGACGTGGCACGGACCATCGGCCCAGTTGCTGTGGGCATGCGGCACGGCCTTTGACACACCGCAGCGCTGGTAGAAGAACGTGCGCAGAGATGCCCGCAGAGGCTCTCGATACACGTCGCGTGCGATCGAGAACGTAGCCGACGAACGACCGCTGGCGGGATCGTGCACGTAGTAGTCGCCGGGCGTGCGCAGCGTCGTGAAGTCTGCCCACCAAACGCGATCCCCGGAATCCGCGTGCAGAGCACCGCTGCGCCATGCAACCGGCGCACCCGACCACACGACGACCTGGTCGGTCGCGCGTCGCACTTCGATGACCGGGCCCGGCGCAAACGGTTGTGGCGCGTCAAAGCCCTGCACGGCGCTGCGCAGCACCGCGACCTTGCGAGCATTGGGCCGGTAGCCAAACTGGTCGACGCGCAGGTGAGGGTCGAGCGATTGGGCGCCAATGGCGGCGGCGAACATGACGCCAACGAGGAAGGCTCGCATCGCGGGGCCATACGCGGATGTGTGGAATCTTGGCTCGCGATAGTTGTAGCCGGGTGTGTCACAGGGTGAGGCGTAACGAAGGGCCGGCGGACCCCGGGCGTGCTACTTGCCGCCGCGAACGCGGCTCTTGCTGGCGACTGGCATCGCGCGCTTCTACCCACCCGTGACCCTGCTGACGGCATGGTTCTTTGGGCCGACCATCACCACCGAACCGTGGTGACCTAGCCCGGATAATTCACCAGGACGAGCAGCGACGGCGTTCGCACCGGATCACCCGCGATCCGGCAGCCGCAAGTCGCTTGTCGGCGCGTCGCGGCCGCACTCTCGACGCCGTTTGAGGCGGAAA
>JBDSBS010000854.1:0-4161 GCA_039921435.1 Planctomycetota bacterium
GGCGGCGCTGGCGGAACCATCGATGCGCGGGTAGCCGGTGGAGCGACAGCCGCCGGTGCGGCAGAACCGATGCCGCGCCTGATCGCCCGGCGCCCGCTCAGCTATCAGGTCAGCCTGCTGCTGGTGCAACTGCGCAAGCGCCTCGCGCAGCACGACGCACTCGGCGGCGACACACGGCTGGTCCTCACGCGCGCGCAGATGGTCGACATGATGCGGACGTTCCTCCCCGCGAGCACCAACGACGCGAAGCTCACCGACCAGATCGAACGCCAGATCGACCGCGTCGAGGAACTCGGATTTCTGCGCAAGAGCGGGGACGAGGGCGACCTGTACGAGGTGCGGCGCATCCTGCGGGCGTTCGTCAATGCCGACTGGCTCGCCGATCTCGAAGCGGCGTACAGCGCCCATGCCGAACGAATCGGGTAGCGTGCAGGATCTGTTCGCGCATCCGGCCGATACAATGGCCGGAGAGCGGCCGTCGCGCCCCGACTTCCGGCTCGCGCGGTTCGAGGTCCTGAACTGGGGGACGTTCAACGCCCGCGTGTGGACAACCCTGCCGAACGGCGAGAACGCGCTGCTGACCGGCGACATCGGCTCCGGCAAGTCGACCCTGGTCGATGCGCTGACGACCCTGCTCGTCCCGCCGCGCAAGATCACCTACAACAAGGCGGCCGGCGCCGAGGGCCGCGAGCGCTCGCTGCATTCCTACGTGCGCGGCGAATACCGGACGGTATCCAACGAAACGACCGGCGGCGCGCAGGCACAGGCGCTGCGCGGCGAGAACACGTACAGCGTGCTCCTCGCCGCGTTCGCCGACAGCGCGCAGCGGCGCACGGTCACGGTGGCCCAGGTGTTCTGGCTGAAGGAAGGGGAGCGCAGTCCCGGACGTCTGTATGTCGTGGCCGAGGCGGACCTGCAGATCGCCCTGCACTTCACCAACTTCGGTTCGGACGTCCAGGGTTTGCGCAAGCGCCTGCGCGGCCAGGCCGGCGTCATGCTGTTCGACAGCTTCGAGGAGTACGGGGAGCGCATGCGGCGCGAACTCGGGATTCCGCACGCGCAGGCGCTGGACCTCTTCTACCAGACGGTGTCGATGAAGTCGGTGGGCAACCTGACCGACTTCGTGCGCCGGCACATGCTCGAGCCGGACGACACCGGCGACCGGATCCGTGCGCTGATCGGCAACTTCGAGAACCTCAACCAGGCGCACGAAGCGGTGGTCCGCGCGCGCGACCAGATCGGACGGCTCGCGCCGCTGGTCGCCGACGGCGCGGAGATGGAGGCGCTCGCCGAACAGGTCGGCCTGCTGCGGCGCTCGCGCGAAGGCTTGTCGGCGTGCTTCGCCAGCCATCGCGCACGGTTGCTCGGCGAACGGATCGAGACGCTCGACTTCGATGCCCGCAAACTCGAGCAGAAGCTCGCGCAGATCGCCGTTCGGCTGGGCACGCTCTCGCGCGAGCGCAGCGACGTCCGCGCGGCGGTCGAGCTGCAGGGCGGCGGACGCATCCGCGAGATCGAGGCGGAGATCGGCCGCAGGCATGCGGAGCGGGCGCAGCAGCAGACCGACGAGCAGCACTATCGCAAGTTGTGCGAGGCGCTGGGCATCCGTCCCGGCACCACGCTGGACGCCTTCATGGCGGCCACGCGCGATGCGGCGAAGCGCCGCGCGGAGATCGACGCGCAGAAGCAGGCGCTCGATCTGCGGGCGATCGAGAAGGCCGTCGAGTTCCGCGAGACGGGGCTGCGCGACAAGGCGCTGTCCGACGAGATCCAGTCGCTGAAGGGCCGCGAGAGCAACATCCCGGTGAACAACATCCGCATCCGCGACGCGCTGGCGGAGGCGCTGGACGTCGATGCGGGCGAGCTGCCGTTCGCCGGCGAACTGCTGCGCGTGCGCACGCAGGACGCGGCCTGGGAGGGCGCGATCGAGCGCGTGCTGCATGGCTTTGGACTCAGCCTGCTGGTGCCCGAAGCGCTGTATGCGCGCGTGAGCCACTATGTCGACCGGACGCATCTGCAGGGCCGCCTCGTGTACCTGCGCGTGCGCGAGGACGGCGCCCGGCAGCCGGCGCGCTCGACCGGTCCGCGGTCGGTGGCGCGCAAGCTGGAGATCAAGCCGGACAGCGCCCACTACAGCTTCCTGGAGCGTGAACTCGCCGAGCAGTTCGACTACGCGTGCTGCGAGGATCTCGACGAGTTCCGCCGCCTGCCGCGCGCCATCACCCTGAGCGGGTTGCTCAAGACGCATGAACGCCGTCACGAGAAGGACGACCGCTTCCGCATCGACGATCGCTCGCGCTTCGTGCTGGGCTGGGACAACCGGGCCAAACTCAAGACGCTGCTGGCCGAGCAGAAGGACGTGCGCGCGCGCCTGCTGGCCATCAATGCCGGACGCGAGGCGCTGAAGAAGCAGGCCGATGTCTGCGAGCAGCAACTGCGCGCGGCGGAGAGGCTGGTCGAACTCGACGACTACGCCCGCATCGACTGGCGCTCGACGGCCGCAGCGATACAGCGGCTGGAGGACGAGAAGCGCGAACTGGAATCCTCGAACGACCAGTTGCGCACGTTGCGCGAGCGCCTCACGCAGCTCGACGAGGAATACGCGACGACGGACCGCTCCAAGGCAGAGGCGGATCAGGAGCTGGGAGGCGTGCGCATGCGGCTGGAGGAGAGCCGGCAGAATCTGGGCGCCGCCAACGACGAAGTCGCGGCCATCCCCGCGGCGGAACGGGCCGCGACGTTTCCACTGATCGAGGAGTGGCGTGAGCGCACCCTCGCCGGACAGAAATCGGAACTGCGCCTGCTTGAAGGCCAGCAACGCCAGGTGCGCGAGGCGATCCAGTCGAAGATCGATGCCGACGACAAGCAGGGCGTGCGCCTGCGCGAGAAGATCGTCGAGCAGATGCAGCGCTACAAGGCGGCCTATCCCGCCGAATCGGCCGAGATGGATGCGCGCACCGAAGCGCTGCCCGAGTATCGCCGGCGGCTCTCGACGTTGCAGGACGACGACCTCCCCCGGTTCGAAGCGCGCTTCAAGAATCTGCTCAACAAGGAAACCATCAACAGCATGGCCGCGCTGCAGGCCCATCTGCAGCGGCGCCGGCACGACATCGAGGAGAAGACCCGGACCATCAATGTCTCGCTCGGCGCGATCGAGTACGACCGGACCCTCGGGACTTTCATCGAGCTGGCCAGCCTGCCCGCCGCCGATGCCGAGGTGCGCGACTTCCAGTCGGAACTGCGCGCCTGCATCAGCGGCAGCGCCGAAGACGGTGAGCTCTACACCGAACAGAAATTCCTGCAGGTCAAGCAACTGGTCGGCCGCATGATGGGACGCGAGGGCCAGTCCGACCAGGACGCGCGCTGGACCCTCAAGGTCACCGACGTGCGCAACTGGTTCGAGTTCGGCGCGGTCGAGCGCTGGCGGGCCGACGGCACCGAGCGGGAGTTCTATCGCGATTCGTCCGGCAAGTCCGGCGGCCAGAAGGAAAAGCTCGCCTACACCATCCTTGCCGCGGCGCTCGCCTACCAGTTCGGGCTCGACCAGCCGGCGTCGAAGAAGCGGCGCTTCCGTTTCGTCGTCATCGACGAAGCGTTCGGCCGCGGGTCCGATGACAGCACGCGCTATGGGCTGGAGCTGTTCGCCAAGCTCGACCTGCAACTGCTGATCGTGACGCCGCTGCAGAAGATCGCGGTGATCGAGGACTACATCGCGGCCGTCCACTTCGTGCACAACGAGGGCGGCGCTAACTCGATGGTGCAGAACCTCACCATCGAGGCCTACCGGGCGCGGCGGCAGGAGTTCGTGCTTGCTGCTGCGGCGGCGAACGTGGCGGCGACGGCGACGGCGACGGCGCCCGCGACCAAGACCACGCCCGCGATCGCGCCGGCGAGCGCAGCGGCGGGCGCACCGGCGAGCGCAGCGGCGGAATGATCACGCCGGAGGACATCCGGGAGCGCGCGAAGAAACTGTGGTCGACGGGCCAGGTCATGCGCGCCTGGCTCACCGGCGCGCCGGCGTTTCCGTGGCCGATCCCCTTCCGGCGGCCGACTGCCGACGACTGGCTGCATCGGTTCGCGGAACTTCGGCTTGCGGTCGCGAAGCTCGAGGCGTCCGGCAAGGGCGCGACGGCTGCGGGCGCCGGCGCAGGTGCGGGTGCG
>JBDSBS010000855.1:0-7461 GCA_039921435.1 Planctomycetota bacterium
TCGGCAACGCGGTGGGCGCCAGCAACTCGATCAGCGTCGACATGCTGGTGAACCTGTCGTTCCGGATCGGCGCGCCGACCGTGGTCAACCCGAACCAGGCCTTCAGCGCCTACATCGCTCGCGGCACCGCGAGCGGGCTCACGACGGTGGGCGGCTTTGGCATGCTGTGCCTCAGCTTCAGCAACCAACCGTCGGCGGCGCCGGGCATCGTCAGCCTTGGCCTCGGCAACCAGTTCGCCGATCTGGTGACGTCGGGCGCCTTCCAGTTCAGTCCGACGACGTACGCCTTTCGCTTCGACCTGCCGCCGTTGCCGAGCGGCACCGTCTATCTCGAAGCGGTCGGCTTCGACATCACGGCGCCGAGCCTGTTCCCGCTAGTGACGACCAACACCGTCGGCACGACGCGGCTGTAGGCCGGAGCCGTTCGCCGGTCGTCGAAGCCGCGCCGGTCAGCGGATCACGCCGCCGGCAACCGGGCTGAGCTGCAGCGGTAGCGCGAAACCTGTGAGCCCCTGAAACCACAGCGGCTGGTCGATCAGCCGCGTCCCCGCCGGGATCGTCCAGCTCGGGTTTGCCTGACCCTGACCGTCCGCGAAGACCACGCCGAGGTTGAGGATCCCGCCACCAACGAGCCATTGGGTCTGCGCGTGGAGTCCTGCGATGGTCAGTGTCGCGAGCTCCTGGCTCGCGAAGATCGCGGCGTAGCCGTTCGGATCGTGCGGTAGGCCAGGCCCAACGCGGCTCCATTCTGCAGCGGGCCCGGGCGCGAGACGCCAAGCAGATCTCCGCTCGGCGGCGCGCAGCCGACCGATGCGGGCTGCAGCGAGCAGCGGTCGACTAGGATCGGGCCGCGTGCTTGGATCGGGCAGGTCGTGCCGACGACCGACCCTCACGCCCGTCTCGGGCCGCGGCGCGTGGTCCGCACGCTGTCCGCACGCACCCCAGTTTGACCCATCGTCCGGGGCAGTTACCGTGCGCTGCGGTCCCAGGCGGCCACACGTGCGCGCCGCATCCCCGTCTCTCCGTCTCTCCGTTTGGCAGGAGTCTCACCGATGAAGTCCGTCAGCCTCGCACTCGTCACCCTGAGCTCGCTCGGCAGCGTCGCCACCGCCCAGTTCGTTCCCAGCGTCACCGCGACCTCGAGCATGGGCACGTTCTCGACCTACAACATCGTGAACCTGACGAACGGCCTCGGGCTCTCCTCGCTGACCGTCACCGGCACGCACTCGGGAAACTGGCAGGAAATGTGGATCAGCAACGCGATCACGACCGGCTGGCTGCAGTTCGACCTCGGCAGTGTGCTCCCGCTGAACGCGATCGCCGTCTGGAACTACAACTCGCCGATCAGCCTTCAGCGCGGCGTCGCGCTGATGAACGTGTCGACCTCGACGGACGGCATCAACTTCACGCCCCTGTCGACGGAGTCGCCGCCGCAGGGCACCGCGCAGCCGATCCTCCCGCACCTCATCCCGGCCGGCGGCGCGCCCGCACGCTACGTCAAGTTCGACGTGCTGCAAAACTACGGCAACAACTACACGGGGCTCTCCGAGGTGCAGTTCGTGGCGGGTGCTGGCGTCAACATCGCGACGAACACCAGCCTCGGCCAAGGCTGCATCCGCTCGGTGACCTCGTTCTACGAGAACTTCGGGACGTCCGCCGCCTTCGACCTCGCGAACAGCGGGATCACCATGGTCCCGTCCGGCGGCGGCTACCTGGTGCTGCCGGGCGCGGCGGGCTACGTCGTTCCGTCCGCCAGTGCCGCGACGCTCGCGCTCGCCAACAACGCCCAGCTGCCCGTCACGCTGTCCGCTCCGTTCTCGTACCCGGGTGGCTCGACGACGAGCCTGAACGTCTGCTCGAACGGCTACGTCGCGGTCGCCAGCGGCAATACCACGAGCGGGACGCCGGCGGTCGCCACGATGCTGGCCGCGCCGCAGACCGCTTGGTGGGCCTGGCACGACTACAACCCGGCGGCCGTCGGCAGCGGCCAAGTCAAGTTCGAGCAGCTGGGCACCGTCGCCTACGTCACCTGGGACGGCGTCTACGACTCCGGCGGCACGACCGCAGCGAGCGCCAACACGTTCCAGTTCCAGTTCGACACGGCGAGTGGCGTCGTGCACCTCGTCTTCCAGACGACGAGCACCGGCGGCAACGGCCGCCTCGTCGGCTACTCGCCGGGTGGTGCCAGCGTGGATCCCGGCAACACCGACCTCTCGGCCGCCCTGCCCGCAACGTTCACGCTCGGCGCGACCGACGTGCTGCCGTTGACGCTCACCGGCGCCACGCGGCCGGTCATCGGCACCAACTGGACCCTGGACGTCGCCAACGTGCCGGCGACCGGCACGCTCGGCATCGACGTCTTCGGCGTGTCGGACCCGAACATCGTGGATCTCGGCTTCCTCGGCGCGCCTGGCTGTGGCGCCCGCGCGTCGCTCGACGTGTTGAACGTGTGGATCGTCGCGGGCGCGCACTCCTACACGCTGCCACTGCCGAACGACCCCGCGCTCGTGACCCTCCACATCTACACGCACGCGGTGGTGCTCCAGCCGGGCGTCAACACGCTGCTCGGGGGCGCGATCACGTCGAACGGCATCGACGGCCAGATCGGCGATCTCTGACACGCTGGGCGCCGTGTCCGACGAGACACCGTCGGCACCGAACAGCGCGCGCTGCGGTCGCTGCCGGCATCCGGCGACGCCGACCGACCGCACGCTCGGCTTGCGGGCGCCGACACCCGCACGGCGGCCGCGTCACAGCGAGATGACGAGCCCGTTGCTGAGCGCCACTCGCACCACGGCGGGCGAGCCGGAGAGCATCATGCCCTGCGTGAACACGCTGACGCCGACCAACGCCGGATCGTGAACGACGGTCAGCGTGGCGGTGTAGCCGAGACCGGGCGAGCCCGACGGTGGCACGGCCACGATCACGTCCAAGGTGCACCACAACATGCATCCCGGCCAACCGACTGCACTCAGGTCCAACATGGGGTTGCCGAAGCCGGCGGCCAGGAAGACCGGGGGCGGCGAGATCGAGATGGAGGGCGGCGGCGCGAAGGTGATCGGGATCGAACATGCGCCCGGCGTAGAAGGACCCAGCGCCGCCGACAGGGTGGGAATGCCACCCCCCATCGGTGCGCAGCCGGGCCCCGTCACAGCAGTGGAGATGTTGAACGGGCCGCACGTCTGCGCCGGCAGCGCGGCACCGAGCAACAACAGACCCAGAACAGCCGAGGGGGCGAGTGATGCGAGGGACATGGAACCTCCAGTGGTGGTCGGACTGCAAGGAGCAGGCACTCCAACGTTAGCAGAACGCCGCGGCCCCGTGGCGCCCCACGCACGCCGGTCACGCGCAACACGTATTCCTTGCCCTCCAGCCGCAGCTTGCCCGCATCGCGGACCGCCTTCGACCAACCCCCGAGGCCGAGACAGATCGCGACCAGCAGCGGGAACAACCAGTGGCGGGGTGGTGCGGCGTCAGCTCGCCCACAGCGCTTGGATGCGAGGATGCACGGCGAGCTGCGCGATCGGCAAGCCGGTGAGTTCCACGTCGTGCTCCACCAGCTTCGTCGTCAGCGCCTTGCCCAACGACTTGCGCAGCTCACCCAGCATGTGGGCGGGTGAGAAGAGGTCGCAATGCGTCACCGCCTGCGCCACGAGTTGCTTTTGCAGCCACGGCGCCAACTCGCGCGCGAAGTGCGCGAGCTTCTCCGCGTGCTCGTGGCCGGTGCCGGCCGATCGCCCCGGCGCGCCGAGGCGGTCGGGGCGATGGTGCTCGCCAGCGACGAAAGTCGTCGCCAACGACGCGACTTCGTCGAGATGCAGGCTGCCCTTGCCGGTGTGCGACGCGCGCAGGAGACGCGCCTTCCGACTGTCGATGAGGACGAACCAACGGTAGCTGTCAGGCATCGCCGCAGCGTAGGCGTTGGCCCGCCGACGGGCCACATGCGTAAAGTGAGTAGTGCCCGCCTAGCCGCGCGCTCGTTGGTCGAGCGCATTCCGGATGGAGGATCCGGCGCGATCGCCGCGGCCCAGAACCGGCCCCCGTACCGCGGCGAAGAACTCGTTGGGCACCCCGCTGCGTCCCAAGATGGCGAGGCCTCGAGGCTGGCCTGCGGGGCCGGGGCATCGAAGTCGGCAGCAAGCCCGACTGACGGTCCGACGGCCGTCAGCGAAGCACCGCGTGGTCGAGGAATCCGGTTTCCGCGTCACGAGCGCGACTGTCCTTGCCTCTCGCCTGCATGTCACAACCAGGATTCGGTTCATGGCTGGCAGCGGTGACGCTGTTGGTCGTGGTTCAAGCGCCCGCCCAAGGCCGGGATTGGTTCGTTCGAGCCGGAGCGTCGGCCGGAGATGGCACCCGCGGCAGACCGTTCGCAGATCCATGGGAGCCGCTCGGCAAGTGCGAGGCCAGCGACCGCATCCACGTGGCCGAGGGCAAGTACTTCGGGCGCATGGGCACGGGCGTCTGGGTGATCCCGTTCGACGGCGTCGAGCTGATCGGCGGTTACGACACGGAGTTCAACCAGCGCGATCCATGGCAAAGGCCGAGCCACCTGCTGTGGGCCAAGGACTCGCAGAACTGGCCCAAGGACGTGCGCGTGGGGTCGATGGCCAAGGGCGTGGTGCTCGACGGCTTCGCCCTCGACATGAAGGACCAGAACGAATACGTGGACGAAGCCTGTTCGGGGCGCACGACGAGGTCCAGCGAGAGCGCGATCAGCTTCACGCAGCCGGGGACCGTGCGCAACTGCGTCGTGATCAACCCGGGCTTCCACGGAATCGTGTGCCCGCCCGGCTCCTCGATCGAGAACAACCTGATCGTCAACGCGATCGTGTGGGGCGTGTCCATCTACACGAACACCGGGGACTTCGCGAGGATGACCGCAACGGTCAAGAACAACACGATCCTCTACTGCTGGGACACCAACAAGCCCGGCGGGGGGGGGTATGGCGGCTCGGCGATCGCGGCTCGCGGCCCGGTGACGATCGCGAACAACATCCTCGCCTACTGTGACAACAACGCGATCTTCCTGCAGCAGGCGCCGGACCGGTGCGCGGTCACGGGCAACGTGTTCTGGCGGAACCGCTTCTCGAACTTCAAGTGCGAGCACGGCTCCCAGGGCGCGATCGCCGACGACCAAGCGATGGAACTGCTCGAAGAAGTCGGGCTCAAGGCGTTTGCCGGCAATCAGATCAAGGCCCCCGAGTTCACGCTCGACGCCGCCTGGCTCGGCCTGGCGAAGAAGCGCGACGAACAGAAGCCGGCCGTCGAGGAGAAGAAGGAGCCGCTGCGCTGGGGCGAGCAACGACCTGCCGAGATCCCGCAGGGCTTCGCTCCCGCCATGGACTTCACGAGCGCACTCGTGTTGCTCGCACCCAAGAACGCTGGAGTGACGGCCGGCGCCCGGATCGTGCCGCTGACCGTGACCCTGAAGGAAGTCGTCGCCGCCGCCCCGGCGAAGAGCTACCGAAAGGCCGAGTTCACGAGTTGGTATGAGAAGCCGGACCAAGTGAATGGCCACGCGCTCGAGATGACCGTCGCCCGCGCGGGCGTCGCGAACGTCAGCTCGATGCCATCCCTCTACGACCAGAAGAAGATCGAGGGTGTGTTCCTTCAGGACCCACAGGGCACGGGCGAACGCCTGACCGGCTTCTACCTGAAGGGATCGAACGTGCAGCGTGTCTGCAACGACCTCGCTGGCGCCTATTCGGGATCGGGCAAGCCGGACAAGCTCTATGTGGTGCGCGGCATCGCCCACGCGGTGCAAGGCGTGCCCAAGGCTGCGTTCTTCATCGAGAGCATCGAGGATTACGAGCCACCGGTCGCCGCGGGCAAGCAGCGCCCCGCCGGTCGCGACTGGTTCGTGCGCGCGGGGGCTGCCGGCGGCGACGGCTCACGGGAGAAGCCGTTCCGCGATCCGTTCCAGGCCCTCGAGCGCTGCGAGAGCGGCGACACGATCCACGTGACGGAAGGCGAGTACGTGGGCAAGCTCAAGGCCGGCACGTGGAGCGTGGACACCGCGCACATCGCCTTGCTCGGCGGCTACGACCAGGCCTTCGCCGAGCGCAACCCGTGGACGCACCCGACACGCCTCGTGTGCCCGGCTGACTTCAAGGGGCAGCGCGGCGGCTACACGCTGCAGGGTGACGGCGATCACACCGGCACGATCGTCGATGGCTTCGTCTTCGACAAGCGGTTCAACAACCGCTACGAGCAGGCCGGCGGCCTGGACACAACGCGTTCCGACAAGACGGAACACGTCTGGCTCGCGCGATCCGAGTGCGTGATCCGCAATTGCACGTTCCTGAACGGCGCGCTCGGCGCGGTCCGAGTCGCGACCGGGCAGTTGCTCGAGAACAACATCTTCGTCAACCACGTCACCCAGACCGTCGACGTGCAACGTGGACATACGACGGCGCCGACCGTGATCCGCAACAACACGCTGTTGTTCGCCTGGGCCGAGAAGCGCCCCGGCACCGGCCAGGGCGCGCTCGGCAACCTGCTGCACCTCAGCACCGACGTGCGTGCGGTCGTCGAAGGCAACGTGTTCGCATATGCCGACAACGATGCGATCCGCATGGACGGCGTTCCGCGCGACGTCGCGCTGCGCGGCAACGTGTTCTCGCACAACCTGTGGTCGAACCTGCAGCACATGCCGAACTACAGTTCGTTCGGCGACCGCAACTGGCAGCAGCTCGCCGACCTCGGCCTCGGGCAGAACGAGGGCAATACGCTCGCCGATCCCGGGATCCCGATCGACGCCAGCTGGCTCGCGCGGCACCGAGCGGAGCGCGGCGTGCCGGCGGCTGCCGACAAGGCGGCGGACGGCAAAGTTAACGAGCCGGCGCCGCCGAGCTCCAACCCGTTCGACAATGGGGGTGCGATTCCACCGACGACCCCGCCGGCGGCCCCGCCACTGGCGGCCGGTGGCAACCCATTCGATGCGCCATCGGAGACGAAGAGCGCAGCCTCGTCGGGCGGAGGGATCGCACCTGCCTACGAGTGGCAACGGGCGGTCGCGCTGTTCTCGCCGGATGGCAAGACGGGCGCCCGGGCCGCGAATCAGCCGGTCGCGTTCACCGGGATCCAGCGGACCCAGGAGTCACATGTCTACGCCGATTCGAGCTGGGACGCCAGCCGCAGCAAGGCCGAGTGGGACAAGCTCGATGGCAAGCGGGTCCGGCTGCAGCTTGCGATCCAGCGCCTCGACAACCAGTTCCAGCTGCCCGGCGTGACCGCCGCCGACCACACTGCCTTCATGGTAGAGGGCCCTCTGGGCAGCGAAGTCGCCTTGCCGCTGCGGTGCTACGTCAAGAAGGGCACGCGCACCGAGCGGGTCGTGAACCAGGCGAAGAACAATCCACCCGGACAACCGGAGGAAGCGTACTGGATCAGCGGGGTCGCCCACGCCAACCGCCAGATGGTCGTCGAGGTCATCGCCAGGGTCGAGTGAGCCGGCGC
>JBDSBS010000856.1:0-5001 GCA_039921435.1 Planctomycetota bacterium
CCGTTCGCGGCGCTCGCCACGGCGGTGCTGGCTGAGTTTGTTCCGGCCGTGCGCGCGCTGCGGCAGAGCCCGAGCGAGTCGGTTCGCTACGAATAGCGGCGCGCCGGCCAGGGAGTGGGGCGCGGCCGGCTGGGCGAGAGGCTGGCTGCGGGAGTCGAAACGCCCACGCCATCGGGCTCAACCCACTTCGGTGACCGTGCCGATAGACACGGCCGAGGCGAACATGATCAACCTGGCTTCCATCGATCTGGATCGGGTACTTCGTCTGTACGAGCAGTACGCTGGAGACCTGGCGCGCGTGCGTCGCTACCAGAGGCTGCTCTACGAGGAGCGCTTCAGCGAGAAGCGGGCGCGAGCCAACGCCGAGCTGTTGCTGCGCCTCGCCGCCGACATGCTGCTGCCGGCCGGTCTCGGTCACGTGTCGTGGGCGCAGTTCGACGACCTCAGTGCGGAGATCACCTACTTGCTGCTGCGCGACGAGCGCCCCGAGGTGGTCGTGGAGATCTCTCCGTGTGGCGGTTGGTCGACGTCGTGGATCTTGAACGCGCTGCGCGACTCTGGCTGTGGTCGGCTGGTGTCGTTCGACGTGATCGACGATTCGGTGGTCAAGGTGCCGGCTGACTTGTCCGCCGGGATCCGCACGTTCCACCTCGGCGACGTTCGGCAGAGCCCGCACATCCCGGCGCGCATCGACTATCTGTTCGTCGACTCGGACCACACCGGGCCGTTTGCCAAGTGGTACGTGCAGAACGTGTTTCCGCGCGTTCGTTCGGGTGCCGTAGTCAGCGTCGACGACGTCTACCACGACGGCGGGCCCGCGATCTCGGGCGGCGAAGGGCCCGTGGTGCTGGACTGGCTCGAGCGCCGCGGGATCGAGTACCTCACGATTGCGCCGTCGCAGAACCGCGCTGCCTTCGACGCCGTGGTGCAGCGGCGTCGAGCGCAGGGCATCGAGACCAACATCCACTTCTCCGGCACCAACCCGGCGCTGTGGTTCGTGATGCCGTGAGCCGGGCACAACGCTGAGCGGCGTCGGCGCGGGCACATCGAGGACCGGAAGCGGCGTTCCTCGCGGCCCCGCGGCCCCGCGGCACTGGGCCCACCTGCGAGAGGGGTAGCGCGTAGACTTGCGCAACTTGCACGAGCCCGGCCGCCCCATGCAACGAACCCGATCACTCACTTTCCTGCTCGCACGGCACCCAGCCTCGCACTGGCACCCAGCGCAACCGCGCAAGTGCCCGCGCAGTTCGTCGACGCAGGTTCGCCGACGTTCGTGCCCTCGTTACTCCGCGATGGAGTCACCGGTGACCTCGATGGCGACGGCGATCTAGACCTGCTCGCGGTGCGGTGGGCGGGCGGACCGGCTCAGCTGCTCTTGCGCAATGGCGGCGGGCGGCGCCTCGTCGACGTCACGAGTGCCAGCTTGCCCGCGGACAGCGCCGCGAGTCTGGGCCTCGTGCTGTTCGACATGGATGGCGATGGGGACCTCGACCTGTTCGTGAGCAAGGCCGGTGCGCCGCGCCTCTTGCGCAACAGGGGTGCTGGCACGTTCGTCGACGCTTCGAGCAACCTGCCGCCCGGCATCAATTCGACGCCAGCGGTTGTGGCCGCGGACTTCGACGGGGATGGGGGTGTCGACATCGCCATCGGCGGAAACTTGCTGCTTGGGAACCAGACCTTCGTCTTGCGCAACAGCGGGCTGGGCACGTTCACCGCAGTGCAACCGATTCCCGGGGGCAACGTCGCCTCGATGGTGGCATCGTCGCGGACCGCACCACGGGCGTCGACCGCGTCTTGTTCAACACGGGCAACGGAACGTACACGCTGACGCCAGTGCCGTTGCCGTTGCTCGCTGGCGGCACCTTGAACATCACGTTGGCGGACGCCGACAGCGATGGCGATCTGGACGTCTTCCGCGGTCTCGATCAAGGGCAAGCGGCCCTGGCCATCAACGACGGTACGGGCCTGTTCGTCGACGCGAGTGCGCGCCTGCCGAAGCACCCGGCGGGCAACTACAACCTGGTGGTGGCCGACCTCGACGGCGACGGCGATCCGGACATCCTGGTGGCCGACTTGTTCGCGCCGAGGCTGTGGTGGAACCGGCATCGCGACGTGTCGGCAGGACCGGCCAACCTCGGTCAGCCATGGACCGTCGAGGTCTGGAGCCAGCCCGGCTACGCGACGGCGCCGCGCGCGTGCGCATTGGGCGTCGGGCTCGTTCGCCGCGCGTTGGCGCTGCAATTGCTTGGCATTGGCGGACTCTGGCTCGACCTCGGCACGCCGCTCGTGCTGCAGACTGCGGTGCTCGCGAGCAGTGCTGGCAGCCAACCGTTCGTCTTCGCGCTTCCGCCGGCCCCGTCGATCGTCGGCGTCGAGCTGCAGGTGCAGGCGCTGCTCGAAGAAGCGCCCGGTCTGCTGCGGCTGACCTCATTCGACGCGGTGGTGATCCAGTGATGGCCGGTGCACCCGACGAACTGGCCTTGACTCGCCTGATCGCCGCGAGCCCGACGCGCTGTTCTCTGCCTGCACCGAACCGGCGTTGCTGAAGCAGTGGTTCACGCCGCGGCCGTGGACGACGCCGGGCTCACCGTAGTTGGACAAGGGTCAGTTGACCACGAACCCAACGGCGTTGCTGACGTCGATGGACGAAGGCGCAAACACCAGCCCCTGGGCCGAGTAGGCCGTGCCGATCAGGGCCGGGTTGTTGGGCACGGACACCGATAGGTTGGCGACGCCGGTCGCCGAGGTCACTGCAGCGGTCAAGACCAGCGGTCCGGTGGTGTTGAGCCAGATCGTGCATCCGAACAGCGGGAACGGCACTGACACGGTGAGGCCGTTCGCTAGCGCGATGGCGGCGATCGACGTCGGCGCAGCGTCGACCAATTGCAGGTCTGTCGCCGTGTTGATCAGGAACAGGTTGTTCGCCACGAGTCGCGGCACGAGCGCGGTCGCGCTGCAACCGGTGCCGACGTTGACGACGCTCGGAGTGGCGACCGTCGTGAGGCGTTGGTAGTACTGTGCCGCATCGACCCCGACCGGCAGGGTCAGTGTTGGCGCCAGTGGGTTGGTGAGCGTGTGGGCTCGCTGCCAGGTGCCGAACGACACCGGGGTGCCCGTGGTACCGTTGGACCAATAATAGGTCAGCGTGCCCGTCCACGAGACACCGAGCGCGTAGTGGTTGCCGGCGACGAGCGGCAGCGAGATCGGACCCGTCGAGTACCAGCCCGGACCGGTGCCGCCGGTGACTTGCACTGGCAGCGTCCACGCGAGCGTCGCCGCGCCCGTGCGCGAGTGGTGGCGATACGCGAAGAAGGTCAGCGTCTCGGGTCCGGGCACGTCGAGATACACCTCGTACTGGAGCAGTTGGACCGTCGTGTTGACGCCGAAGAGGCTGGCCTTGGCGCGGTTGAGGAGCGAAGGCGCGTTCGCAGTGCCGCCGAGGGTGTCGATGGTCTGCGCCGACAGCGGGGCGAGGCAAGAGAACAGGAAGGCGAGGAAGTTGCGGTTCATGGTGATCTCAATGGTGGATTGGGCCAGGCCCAAAGGTGCGCGCAGCTTAGGCAGCCGACCGCGAGCGAAGCCAGCGGTGTCGTGAGATTGCTGTTTCGATATCGCGGCCCTGCGAGCCGCGGGCTCTGTCGCTGGACGGCACAACGCTGGTCTGCTACCAGTGGCGCCGCGTGTCGCAGCCCACCACGACCAAACGGCGTTCGCTCGCCCGATTCGTGCACGCCGACAAGGTTGCAGCGACATCGACCGCGGTTGCGACGTTCGGCCTGGCCATGCTGGTGCTGCGCCACGGACTCGCGTTCGGGCCAGATGCGTGGACCTACTGGTCGGCATCGGTGTCGCTGCTGGAGGGACGCGGCTACGTCGATGCGCATGGCCTGGCCGTGCAACATTGGCCACCGCTCTACTCACTGTGGCTCGCCGCGGTGCAGTCGTTGTGCGGGGTGTCCGTGGCCAGCGTGCGGCTTGCGGATGCCCTCTGTGCGGCGGCGTTCGCGGGCCTGTCGTGTGCCTGGTTGCTGCGTCGCACGGCATGCGTCGACGGCGCGCGTTGGCCCGTTGCGCTCTTCGCCACGAACGGCGCGCTGTTGGCTCTGCGCGGCGGCAGTTCGGAGTACCTGATGCTGGCGCTGCTCGGCGTGCTGCTGTTGGCCATCGAGGCTTGGCGGCGAACGCCGGCCGGTGCACGGGGTGCTTCCGCCGTCGCCACAGCGTCGGTGGCCGCAGCAGCCATGGTGGGGGTGCGGCACGCGGCCCTCGCGTTCGTGCCGGCGGCGGGCGTCATGATCGTCTGCGCGCGAACGGCATCGTGGCGGGATCGCGCAGTGGCCGCGAGTTGCATCGCGGTGGCAGCCGCGGTGAGTTGGTGGGGCACGCACCTGGCGTTGGCGCAGCAGGGCAGCTTCCCGCTGGGCAGCAGCGACCGCGAGCTGTGGGCGACCGTGTGGGCGATGGCGAAGGGCATCGACCGCGAGCTGGCGCCGTTCCCGCTCGGCATCGGGCTGTGCATCGCCATCGCGGCAGTGCTGGCGTTGATCCCGTTGCGCGTGCGCACAGCGAAGGCGCTCGGCACGACCGAGGTTTCGCTGCGGCACGGCGACGTCACCGCCTTCGTACTCACGGCGCTCGCCGCCTTGCTCGCGATGTTCTTGCTCGTGCAGGTCGCGGATTCGCCCGGTGGACGGTTCGTGCGCTTCGCGAGCCTCATGCTCGGCGGCCTCGCCGTCGGGATCGTGCGCGGACTGCCGGGTCCGCGACGGCGCTGCGCGCTGTTGCTGCTGCTCTTGCTGCCCAACACCGTGCACGCCGCCAAGGTCACGATCCTGGGCCGCAGCGGGCGCAACACCGTCAGCGCCGACGGCGGCGAGGCCTGGCTGCCGATGAACGCCACACTGTGCACGGGCGTCGAACCCGGCACCGTGCTGCCCGACGGGCGCATCGTCGTAGCCGTGCCCGTATTCGTGTGGCAGCAGCAGCGTCTCGATGCCGGCG
>JBDSBS010000857.1:0-3521 GCA_039921435.1 Planctomycetota bacterium
CCGTCCGCTCGAGAATCCCGCTGACGTTGGCCATCGCCGTCGACGCCCGGTATCGCGCGTCGGCCAGCCGCCGGTTGCGCATCGCGATCTCCCCAAGGTCGTCGCGCTCGGATACAAGCCGGCACAGCACCTCCGCGATGCCGCTTGGAGTGTTCTCAGGCAGCACGTAGCCATTCTCGCCGGGGGTGAAGATATCGAGTATGCCGGGTTGACCGGTCGCCACGACCACGCACCCGGCGGCATAGGCCTCGAGGATCGAAATCGGCTGGCCCTCGAAAAACGCCGTGGGGAGGGCGAACACATGCGCCCCCTGCACGAGGCATCGCTTCGACTCGGTGTCCACGACGCCGTGATATCGCAGGCGTGGCTCATACTTGATCGCGTCGAGGAACGCCTTCTTGCCTGCTTCGTCGTCGAACGCGCCGGCGAAGTCGATCCGAATGGCGCGCTTCACCGCCTCACTGGACTGGAAGTACGCATCTATCAGCCGCTTGTAGCCCTTCATCTCCGTCATGTGGCTGATGTAGAGGATACGGATCGGCGCCGTGGACGCAAACTTGTTCGCGACCTGCTCAGCGGCGACGAACAGCTCGTCCCCCGCATAGTTTGCCGCGATGTGGACGCGGCCAGGGTCCAGGACCCCCTCGAACACATCGATGTGCGATGGACCCGATACGATGGCCCCGGCCACGTTTCGGAGAATGAGCCTGTTCAACCAGTACACGGACCTGTGTCGATCATAGAGCAGCCGCCTCAGACTTCCACCATGGAGATGCAGGTACGTCCGCAACCGCGGACGACGGCACAGCAGGCAGATCACGAGATCCTTCAGGTTCCCGGCCATTGACTCGGCGATGGTCAGGTAGACGACCTCCACGTGCCGCCGCTCGCGAGCAACGGCGCGCAGCGTGCCAAGCACCTCGACTACCCGCTCTAACGAATTGAGTCCGTCCTTGAGGCTCTGCTTCCTGATGTTGATCGGTGTGACATCGTGCGTCGTCTGGAGGTGCTCGAGCAACCGCTGCGAGACCACTGACTGGCCGTTCACCGGGGGCGGCAGTGGCGCAATGAAGAGAACTCTCATCCCACGACTCGCGCGCTCGGCAAGTGCGGTCGTGCCATCATGCGCCGGGCTTCCGCACGATCACGGGCTCGTGCCGGGCCAGCAGACGTGACAGGAACGTGCTGTGTGAGAACACTTCGTAGCCTCGCGACAGGAAGAATGTCACGGCCGCATGCGGATCGATGTCGGCGACTGCGTCATCGTCGGAGACGTGACCCAAACGCTCGATAAGGTCCCAACGCGGATGGAGGCTTTGATATCTGAGGGGCAGCGGACGACCAGAACGCATTATCAGCTCGGAGAGAAGGCGCTTCGGCAGCGCGGCGGTGGCGCGAATGGGCAGCAGCTCGCGAACCGGAATCAGGGCCTTCTCCAGCCGCTCGCGCAGGGGAAGCTCATCATAGCCGCGCTCCTCCAGCTTCTTCACCGTCCACGAACGACAATTCCACGCCGGCGCGATGAGCGCGTGCCCCCCTCTGCGCAGCACGCGATGCACTTCCTCGAGCGCTTTGTCGGGGTCCGGCACATGCTCCAGCGCGGCCCAAGTGAAGACGCCATCGTAGGACTCGTCGTCGAAGGGCAGGCATTGCGCATCCGCCTCGAACATCCGCATGCGGTCCCCCCGCTCGGCCTTGACCTGCTCCACGGCCGTCCGCGAGTACTCGGCCCCGTGCCATCCCGGGTGAAGATCCGCCAGGTGCGCCATCCCACAGCCGATCTCGAGGATTGTTGCATCCGACCGACGAGCCAAGCCCGTGAACGCGAGCCACTGGCCCGTGCTTTCTCGCATGGCCGAAGTGCGTTCCACCATGCCATCCGATATTCCGCCGTAGCCCAACGGATGATTGGAGCGGTACACATTGTTGTAAAAGTGCTTGGTCATGCTCTTCCTCGGTCCGAGCAGCTCACCCTGCTGGTGCCGAAAAACGGCCGGCGGGTGCGCCTCGCACGCGTTTGGGACGATGCTAATGCTACCTCCTTACGATCGACAAGAAGCTGGCGGCGGTCATCGCCGGTGTGATGCGTTGGCCGTACTCGTGGCTTCTGGCCGACATTGTCCGTAGCTCGTCGTCGCTGGCGTTGATGATCCGCAGCAAGTCCCGCTCAAGCGAGGCGACGCTTCCCGCCTCGCATATGTACCCGTTGTTGCCCGGCACGACGAACATCGGCGATGCGCCACACGCATCCGAGCAGATGATCGGTAGACCCGCGGCGGCGAACTCGTGGAGGACCACCCCCCATGGCTCCTTCCTGCTGGGCAGCACGAGACACCCGGCTGCCGCTACTTCGTCCACGAGCTGGTGAGGCTGAATGAACTCCTTCACAGTGACATCCGGCTCGGCCGCGAGGCTTGGCGCGAGCGACCCGTTGCCGATGAAGCACAACTCCCAGTCCCTTCGGTCGCGTCGGATGTTCCTCCACGCTGTCACGAGCAGGTCCACTCCCTTCACACTATCGAAGCGCGCCACGCAGATGAACCGGTGCGGGTATCTCACGCGCCTCATCGGCGCCGCCTTCCGGTGGGCGTCATTGAACAGGGCCAGATCGGCGCTGCAGCAGTCGAAGATCGTCTCGTGCTTGCGAAACCCCAACCGCGCGGCGAACTCGAATTGGTACGGGCCGAAGACCCAGGCATGACTGAAGTGCAGCTTTCGTAGCGCGTCGGGCATGAACGACGCCACCCGCTGCCGCAGCGTGCCGGTCCACTGGTCATCGAATCCCGACACAACCGGCACTCCCGCGCGCCGCAGCATACGGCACGCGCTGAGGTAGCCGCGGTCCATCCACCCGGACACGTAGACGATGTTGGGGTCGATGTCACGCACTAGGTCCATCAACCGGCGTCTGTCGTAAGCGGATCGCGAATAATAGGTGACGCCATCCACCTCTGGTGGCCGGTACGGCGTGAGCTTCCGATGGTCCCAATGCACGACATGCACCTCACACCCATACCGGCGCACGAAGCAGTCGAATACGGGTATCAGATAACCCATGAGCTCTGCATACAGATACAGAACTCTCACTGTCCCGCCGTCACGGGCTCAGCGACACGTGACCGCTGCGTCCTGCCAAGGCATCTCGGCCGCGAACTTCTTCATCGTCAACTTCTTGAACCAGAGGTGCGACACCCCATTGAGGAGCCGGAAGCAAGCCATCGTGAGCAGATACGGAATCATCGACCCCATGAACTCGTAGGCGCGCGGGATGAGCAGCACCTTTCCCCTGAAGTCGACCACGTAGTTGTTGAAGTTCACGTACTTGTATCGCGCGCCCCGCTCCCCGAAGATGAACAGTCCGTACTTCAGGGCACCCAGTCTCGGCTTCGGGGACAGGACGCCGAACAGCAGCTTATCCAGCTCCTCCACGCTATCGGCATGGTATGCCACGTCGAGATGCCTGTAGAGAGCCCCGCCCACCAAGACCACCGGCTTTCCCCAGTCCGACGCTTCGACACCGG
>JBDSBS010000858.1:0-4212 GCA_039921435.1 Planctomycetota bacterium
AGATTAACAGTCAGCGCTTCAGTGTTGAGCGGGGTGCACAGGTGACAGCACCCACACACAGACCCGGCGCTGCGGGCCCGGCCTCCACCCGGAGCAGCAGGCCGTCGTGTTCACCTGCCACCGCCACGGGCCGATCAAGAGGTCGAATCCGCCGGCACCGGCATGCATGTCCCTACTTCTCAGATGTGCATGGAGCCGACGGCGAGCAATCGCCGAGGTCCGCGCATAGCATGGCCAGGTTAGTGATGCTCGATGCCTCCCAGCTCGCGGCGCTCGCCTGGCCCGTCCTGATGCAGAACGACGCCGGTGACGGCGTGCGCGAGACCGTCAACCATCTGATCGACAGCCTGCTCTCGACATTGACGCGGTTGATCGAGCTGCCGGTGCTGGCGGTGTTCGTGGGCATCGCCGTGCTGGCGTTCGTGCTGTGGGCGATGCTCGCCTGGCTCGGCCGTCGGCTGCGGCGGCCGCGCCTCGCGTCGTTCGCGAAGATGCTGTGCATGCTGCTCGCGATCACAGCCGCCGCGTTCGCCATCGACCACCGCATCCAGCAGATGCAGGTCTCGATCGACCGCGTGCGGGTGCGCGGCGACAACGCGGTCGCGGCGACGCTGGCCAATCTGATGCGCCAAGGACCCCGGCGCTCGGTGCCGCTGGTCGACGGAGCGAAGGCGCACACGCAGCTCGCCGGGGACTTCTCCGGCGTCTCGCTGCAGCCGCTGATCTGCAACGACGCGGTCGACCTAGTGAAGATCCACATGGACGATCCGCTGCTCGAGGCCTTCCTTGCGGTGGTCGATCTCACGGCGCCCGCGCTACAGATCGAGATCGGCGCCACGCTCGAGCACAAGACCTACACGTCGGACTTCGCTCGACAGAACGGGTGCGCCATCGCGGTCAACGGGGAGGCCGGCAAGTCGCCGCAACCAGACTGCGGCTTCGGCCCATGGCGCGGTCATCTCATGCGCCGCGGCGAGATCCTGTTGAAAGAAGAGCCGGGCACCGCGCGCCCGTTCTTGGCCTTCGATCGCGACAACCGCGCGCACTTCGTGTCGAGCGTGGCCGCGGACCGCGCCGTAGCGGCATCGGCCTACAACGTCATCTGGGGGCGCGTCGACGCCATCGTCAATGGCGAAGTCGAGACCGACGCGTTTCGCTTCAACCAACCGCGAACGGTGATGGGAATCGATGCTGCCGGCAAGCGGTTGTTCCTGCTGGTCGCCGATGGGCGTCAGCCTGGTTACAGCTGGGGGCTCACGCGGCCGCAGGTCGGCCGCCTGCTGAGTGCCTTCGGTGTGCACGACGCGATGCTCTGCGATGAAGGTGGTTCGTCGTGCATGTTCCTGCGCGAGTGTGGCGGCTTGGTCAACGTGCCCAGTGACGACCAGGGTCGGGAGCGGCCGACCTACACGCACTTCGGCATCGTGCTGCGCGAGTGACCCTGCGGAGGCCGCACGTTGGAGCGAGCCTTGCGTCAGCCAGCAGCGACCCACTCCGGGCTTCTCCCGGAACCAGCGACTCATCGCGCATCGACCTGATACCGCAACCACCGGCACTCGATCGGGCCGGTGCGCACCGGATGCTTGTTGCCCGCGCGCAGGCCGAGGAAGCGCGTCAGCTCCGGATTGCCGCACAGCACGTACGCCGAAGCACCGCCGCAGTGCTCGTGCAAGAACTGCCCCAGCGACCGCCAGCTGTCTTCGAGCTGCGCCGGGTCGATCTGAATGCGTTCGCCGAACGGTGGGTTGGTGACGACGAGCCCGGGCGGGAACGGCGGCGCGTAGTCGCGCGCATCGCCGTGCGTCAGTTGGATCTTGCCGCCGAGGCCGGCCGCGACGATTGCCTGCTTGGCGATCGCGAGTGCACCTGGGTGCCGGTCGTTGCCCATGAGCCGCGGCAGCTTGTCGGCACCCGCCGCCGCACGCGCTTCGGCTTCGTCGTAGACCTGCCGCCACGCGTCGAGGTCGGCATCGCGCCAGTGTTCGAACGCAAAGCTGCGGCCGAGGCCCGGCGCGCGATCGGTCGCGATCCACGCCGCTTCGACGAGGAACGTCGCCGAGCCGCACATCGGGTCGCACACGGGTGACTGCCGATCCCAGTCGGTCAGCAGCAGCAGGCCGGCGGCCGTCGCTTCGTTGAGCGGGCTCTTGTGTTGGACCGCGCGGTAGCCGCGCTTGTGCAGCGGTTCGCCGCCGAGCTCGCGATAGAGGATCGCCTCGGCGCCCTGCAGCACGAGCTTGAGCGGCAGGTCGGGCCGGTCGCGCGCGACATCGGGACGCTTACCGGTGGTGTCGCGGAACTGGTCGCAGATCGCGTCCTTGACGACGAGCACCGGGAAGCGCGTGTCGTTGGCTAAGCTGTCCTTGACCGAACCGTCGATCGCGAGCGTTTGCAGGTGCGTGATGCTCTGCGACCAATCGACGGTGCCGGCCAGCGCATAGAGGTCGTCGCGATCGCCGACGTAGCCGCGGGCAAGTTCTTCTTGCACGCGGATGGCAGACCGCAGGTTCAGGCATGCCTTGTAGCCGAGCGCCTGGTCGCCCGTGAACGCGCAGGCACCGCGCCGGATCGCGACGTCGCTGGCGCCGAGCTTGTGCAGTTCGCTGGCGAGCACCTCTTCGAGCCCGAGCGTGCAGGCCGCGTAGTATTGAGCCACGTCAGGCGTCCTTGGGCGCCGCTGGCCCCGCGGCCGCAGCGAAGTCGTCGGCAAAGCACGACACGGCACTGAGCACCGGTGCTGCCGCCATCTCGATCAGCGAGCAGAAGCCCTTCTTCTTCGAGAAGTCGGCGAGCTTCGTCAGCTTCGCCCCGTAGCCGGGGCCCTTCTTCTGCTGCACGCCCTTCAGGATGTGCACGAACTGGTTGGTCTCCATGCGGCACGGCGGGCATTGGCCGCACTGTTCGCGCATGAAGAACTCGGCGATCTCGATCGCGAGCGCCACGACGTCGGTGGTCTCGTCGACGATGCGTACGCCGCCGCAGCCAGGCGAGGTGCCTAGTGGGCGCAGCGTCTCGTAGGCGATCGGCACGTCGAGGTGCACGGCCAGCAAGAACGCGCACGACATCGCCGGCAGCACGGCGCGCACGGTGTGACCATCGCGCAGGCCGCCGCCGTTGCCAAAGATGAGCTGGCGGTAGGTGGCGCCGAACGGCAGTTCGTAGACGCCGGGTCGCTGCACTTCTTGGCCCAGTGTGAACAGCAGCGTGCCCTTGCTCTCGGCGGTGCCGATCGTGGCGAACGCGCTCGCACCGTGCCGCGCGATCCAGGCTGTGTGCGCCAGCGTCTCGACGTTGTTGACGGTCGTCGGTTTGCCGAACAAGCCGGCTTCGCCCGGGAACGGTGGCTTCTTGCGCGGCTTGGCGGGCTGCCCTTCGATCGCCGCGAGTGCCGCAGTCTCCTCGCCGGCGACGTAGGTCGTGGGCCCGTTGTGGATCTCGATCGGGAACGGCAGCAGGTCGGCATCCTGCAGTTCTTGCAGCGCTGTCTCGGCACTGCGCCTCGGGCCAACCATGTCCTCGATCAGGTAGAGCCAGCCTCTCGAGGCACTCGTCGCGAGGCCCGAGAGCAGCAGGCCCTCGAGCACGGCGTGTGGGTGGTGTTCGACGAGGTAGCGGTCCTTGTTGCTGCCCGGCTCGTGCTCGCCGCCGTTGGCGACGACGAACTTCTCGGCAGCAGTTGCGCCCGCAGCGAGCTGCCACTTGCGCGCGGTCGGGAACGCGGCGCCGCCGCGGCCGCGCAGGCCAGACGCGGTGATCTCTGCGATCAGCGCCTTGGCCCGCGTCGTGGGATCGGCGAGGCGCCACTTGGCGAAGCCCTCGTAGCCGCCGCGAGCGCGATACTCGGCGAGCAGTTCGGGGCCGTTCTTGGGCCTCGGTGGCAGCAGCAGAGCGGGAGTCACGGCGCGGATGGTAGGTGCGCGGGCCGCGTGTTCCATGCTCGGGCCCCGGTTTCGTGATGGCCAGTCGCGCGGCTACCCAAGTCGCTTGCCGCAGTGTGGGCACGTTGGCCCGTGCCCTTCGCCTACGACGTGGTGGTGGCGCTTCTGCTCGCGCACCTTGGCGAGTTCGTCGAGGAACGCGGCGCCGAGCAGGCCGGCCGGCAGTGCGAACATGCCGATGCCGAGGATCGCCGTGATGCCGCCGAGCACACGGCCGAGCGTCGTCACGGGCGCCATGTCCCCGTAGCCCACCGTAGTGAGCGTGACGATGCCC
>JBDSBS010000859.1:0-11047 GCA_039921435.1 Planctomycetota bacterium
GGACCGAATTGAAGAAGTAACCCGCGTCGTCAGCGATGCGGCAAGGTTGATGGGCAGCGGCGAACTGTCGTCTTCGGCAGCTCGGCACTCTCGTTCTGGATGGCCAAGCCGACGCGCAGCAAGGACGTAGACGTCTGGTGCTCGCCACCGGATCGCGGTCACGCGATCACCGCATTGATGGGAGAATTGATGGGAGAATTGATGAGAGAGTTGATGGGAGAACTGTCGTAGTACCACGAGAAGCACGGCGTCTTCGTCGAAGTCTGGGCCCCCGAGACGTTCGTCGCCCCGTCCGACTGGCGCGAACGGAGCAAGCGACTCGTCTGAAACGAGAACCCAAAGGTCAACGTCGTGTTGCCACACCCACACGACGTGCTCATGGCCAAACTCGAGCGCATGGACAGCAAGGATCGCGAGCACATCTCGGCCATCCTCACCGAGTTTCCCCTGACGCGCACCGAGATGGATCGGCTCGAACACAACATGCCGCACCGAACCGCCTCGCGGGCGCACCGCCCAAACAGCAGCTACCGCATCTGCACGTAGGTGCCGCCCGCGTCTTTCGCCAACCACTCGAGCACCTCGAGGTTGCCGCCGATCGCGATCGAGTGGATCTTGACCTGGCGGTGCTTGTTCCAGAACGCGACGTCCTCGCGGATGCGGTACGGATCGATGACCTCGCCCGAGGTCGGCTCGCCGTCGGACATGATGAAGATCGTGTCGACGTCCTTGTCCTCGAAGGCCATCTTGACCGTGTCGTAGAGGTTGGTCGCACCGCTCGCACCGAGCCGCTCGACCCATTCGAGTGCCGATGCGCGACTCTGCTCCGTGTTGGCGCCGACAGCTTCCTTCTGCCAGCGCGCGATGCCGCTCGAGAAGGCGAGGATGTTGAAGAGTGCGCCTGGCTCCATGTTCTTGATCGCCTGCGTCAGCTCTTGCTTGGCGACGTCGATGCGCGAGGCGCCGCGCTTGCCGACGTAGCGACCGTACATCGATTCGAGCATCGACCCGGACACGTCGATGATGAAGATCACTCGGTGCGACTCGACCTGGATGCCGAAGAACTTCGCAGAACTGCGCGTGCGCTCGAGCAGACGACGCCGCTCGCGAGCCTCGGACGCCTTGTCGAGGTCCTTCTCGGTAGCGACCGTGAATGCCGCACCTGCCTCGGCCCACCAGCCCTGCCACTTGGCGGCATCTTCGTCGAACGGCTGCGCCGTCAGGTGCCACAGCACGTCGGCGATGCGCTTCTTGAGGCGGCCCGTCTCGACGGCCAGCCGCTCGATGAGCTTGGGCACGGCATCCTTGTCCTTCATCGTGCCAAGTGCTTCGACCGCCGCGAAGCGCGTCGACCAGTCCTCGTGCTGCAGAGCGTCGGTCAGGTTAGGCACGTACTTCTTGAGGCGCGAGATGCCGAGGCGCTCGATGGCCGTGTTGCGCACGTCGCGATCGGGATTGGTGCAGAACTCGACCAGCTCCTTGGCCCACCCACTGGATGTGCCTTCGATCTCGCTGATCGCTTCGATGGCGATGCGCCGGTCGCCGGGGTTCTTGTTCTTCGTCAGCAGATTGCGCAGTTCTGGCACCGAATCGCGGTCGCGTCGGCTGCCGAGCACTTTGCCGGCCGCACGCCGCACCTCGAGAGCCTCGTCGGACAGGCCCTTGCGGATTGTCGCGAGCACCTTGGGATCATCGACTTTCTCGGTCGCGAGCAACGCAAACACCTTCTCGTGCGGCTTGCCCTTGCCAATCATCTTGGCGATGCGCTTGTTGGTCGCCTCGTCGTTGAGGCCAGCGATCAGCGATGCCAACTCGAGACGCAGGTCCTCGGGCGTCTGCGCGTCGGGCTTCTTCGCCAGATCCAGGAACGTCGGCACGGCCTTGACACCCTGCTTGTCGATGAGGATGCGCGCAGCCTCGGCGCGGTCAGCACCCGGGAAGTCGACGCGGCCCAGCAGCCACTCTGCCATGTCCGCGGTCTTGATCATGCGCTGCTTGTGCATCCAGCCGAGGCAGAGACGGCGGATCTTGGGGTCTTGTTCGCGCTTGAGCGCTTCGACGATCTCGTCCTCGCCAAGTTGCGTCAGCAGGCCCTGCACGGCCAGCAGACGGATGGCGTTGAGCTCCCCCGCTTCGATGTTGCCTTTCTTGTCCTTGCGCTGCTCCTGCTTGACGTTCCAGAGGAAGCGATACCAGGTGGCGTCGTCGGCTGTCGCCAGCTTGATGTGTTCGCGCATGGCCGGCTCACGCACGATGTCGGCCGCGTCGGAGTCGATGAGCTGGCGCAGGAAGTTCTTGCCGATGAGTGGCGACAGGCCCAGCGCCTTCATCGCCGCGAGGCGCATGTCCTCGTCCTCCGCCGAGCCAGCGATGCTCGCCAGCTTCTGCATGGCCGGCTGTTCGGCTTCGGGCACGTTGGCGAACTGCGCCAGGCCCTTCACGATCTCGCGCCGCATCAACAAGGTGCTGCACACGTCGTGCGCCTTGACGAGGCCCTCAGCCGCCTCGCGCGTGCGCGAACTCGCGATCTTCTCGATCAGCGTGATATCCGCATCGTCCTTGTTGCGCAGCAGCTCGCTGACCCAGCCGGAGACGCCATCCTGGGCCGGTGCGGCGACCGTGAGCACGAACAGAAACAGCCAACAGCGCGTGTACGACACAGGAATCACCTCGTCCGACAGATAAGCATCAGGAACAGGCGGAGCCACCGGCCAGGCCGGCGGCACTCGAAGGTTCCACTGCGGCCGATCGTCGATGGCTCGGCGCTGCCAGTCAAGGTGGCGAACCGCAGGACCGGCCCCTGCGCACCAAACGCGGCGCGCGAGACCAGGCTCTCGCGCGTCAGCGGCCGAGCGCGCGGTCGAAGAACGCGAACACGTCGGGCAGCGCGATCTGGACCACGGCGAGGTGCTCGACGTCCTCGTATTCACGCCAGGTGACCGCGACGCCGCGCCGCTCGAGCTGTCGCCGCAGCGCCGAACTGGCGGCCAGGCCAAAGTCGCGGCTCCCGGCCGCGACGAAGAACGCCAGCCGGTCCAGGCCTTCGACCTCACGCACGGCGCCACCACCGCTGATCGCAGCGACCGCCCGGTAACGGTCGGGCGCGCGCTGGCAGTTGGCCACGATCTGGATCGCGCCCATGCTGTGGCCGACGACGAGCACGCGAGCGCGATCGATCGGATAGCGCAGCGCGAGCGCGTCGACGAGGGCTGGCACGTCGGTGCCCGTCAAGCCAGACGCGCGGGGTGCCGCGAGCAACCAACCGCGACGCTCGCACTGGCGCACGGTCTCGCCGTCGCCATAGCCATCACAGAACAGGTTCTCGGAGCCGCCAGCACCATGCAGGACGACGACGATGGGCAGTGTCTCGGTTGCAGCAGCCGCGGTCGCCGGCACGCACAACCGCGCGACCACCGAGCCTTTGGCAGTCGGTACTTTCAGCCAGAACTGACCTCTGCGCTCGGGACCGTAGTACCGTTCGTCGGCTGCCAGTGCCGCCAGTGCCTCGGCTTCGGCGAGCAAACGCGCACCCGGCAGGATCGTCTCCTCGCCGCGCTTCCTCGTCATGCCGCGCACGGTGCGCACGAGGCTCGGCAACGTCTCGTGTTCGAGCGGAGCCAGCGACGCCGCGGTGTCGACGGCACCTTCGAGGTGCTGCAAGCGCGCGTCGAGGTCGGCGGCCACCGACAGTCCCTGCTCACGGTGCACGAGTTCGACTTCGCCCGAACGCACGCGCCAACGCAGCACGTGGTCGCCAGCGGGCAAGCTCGCGAGCGGCAGCGCCAACACCTTCGGCAGCTCGGCGAGCGGGAACTCGGCCTTGATCTCGGCGTGGCCGTCGATCTCCATCGTCAACACGGCATCGTCGGGAGCTGCCGACTCGCCACCCGCGGCTTCGTCCGCGTCGTCGCGGCGCTGCTTTGGCGCGATCGATGCGAGCGTGGCCGATGCGGCGCCACCGGTCGCCAGCAACCTGGCGTCGAAGCGAAGCTGCAAGTAATCGGCCCAGCGCTCGGCTGGCGTCGGCGTGCGCCCGCGCAAGGCCCAACAGGCGTCTCCGACGGCAACGGCGACGCCCGCCAGATCGAGGCGAAAGAACGCCTGCACACCGCGATCGAGCGCCACGAACGCCTGCGCACGCCGTCCCGGATCGGTCGCCGTCGCCAGTTCGCGTTCGAACCCGCGCAGCCGCAGGCCGAGTTCGTAGCGATCAACTTGGGCTCGCAAGGGCAGCAGCGCCAGAGCGAGTGCGCCGAGCGCGCGCACCAGGAGCAAACCGTGCACGCGGGTCAGGGACTGCGGAAGGGGCTTCATCGGTGCATGCGTCGCGAAAGCGAGGCAGTCTAGCCAGTCTAGCCCGCGGCGCTCCTGCCGGCCGTTCTGTTCTGGATGACCCGGCTCGATTCGTTTGGGCAGGATCCCAAGCTTGGTCCACCAAACACTTGGCGGGCAACCAAGTAGCCGCGGTATCCATCGACGCACCGCCCTCCGCGTGGGCAATCACGGTTTCATCCTCATCTCGCACTGGACACGTCTCCTGCCATCGCATGCCGACGTGTTACCCAAGTCTCCGGTTCGGCCGGCGTCATGTAGACGCGTCTCCTGTCCCCAGTGTTACCAACGAATCCGGTCTGCACCCTCTGGACACTGGAGCGCTGATTTCTAATCTATGCGCAATCATGAAGAACCGTGCGAACCCCCCAGCACGTCTGAGCTGACCCCAGCGCGTCGCACGCAGAGCTCCCAACCCTCGATCTCGATGGCGCGCGCCGCCGGCGCTTCTTCGTCGTGGTCGTACTTGCCCTGCAACGTTCCGAGGTGTTCGACCAACTGTTGCACCGAGAGGCGCTCGTCGGCCAAGAGGCGACGCCATCCCTGGACCACGGAGTCGTGAAGGTGCGCGGGGACAACCAACCCGTCACCGGTCGTCACGAGGTCGGCACCCTGCCACTGGGTCGCATTCAGCAAGCGGGCGAGGGCGGCGCTCGGCGCGTGCTCGAGCAGGCTGGCCAGCGCGGCCTCAGCCAGCGCGTGCGTGGAAGATGCATCCCTGGCGCGCGCCCACACCGCATCCACCGCCGCATCGCAGGTATCCTCATCGGCATCAAGGACGAGGCGGCGCAGCACTTCGACGGCGCGACTCGACTCCGCTGCCAAGTGCGACACGGCAAGCAGGAGGCGTTCGAAGGCGGGCGTCTGGATGGTCAATGACGCAGTGAGCTTGCCGTCGCCGTGATTGCCAGAAAACTGGAGTCTCGTCGGCGCCGTCGCCAACAACAGCCATTCATCCAGGGTCATGCCTTGGAACGTGATGGCCCGGACCGCCGGCGTGTCCGTCGGCTCGACTGCCTCCGCCCACTCGAGCCATCGGTTCCCCGGCAACTGAGCGGCATGGGCGCTGCCCGTTTCGGAACGTACGCTGCACTGGGCTAGGAGCGCGACGGACGAGAGGACCCACAAGACACGAAACCGGCTGACGCCGGGCGATGATGACATGCATTCCCCTTCAGCGGGCGATTGCCGCCTTGCTGCGCATCGGATCACGGCCACCGAGGGAACCAAGCGCGGCGCCACTGTGAACACTGTGATCAGGGGACGCCAGAGTCGCATCGCGTCGACCAGGGGACGTCGACTAGTGGACAATGGCACCTGCGTCCGGGCATCGTGGATCGGCACGCATGGCAGCGAAAACAACTCTCCCGCCAACACACTCCGCCCAGCCCCTGGTAAAGTCGGGAAGATCCCCCTCTGAAGAGAGTCTGCGTAACCCCTGACTCGGCAACCCTGACTCGCGCGGCGCAGTCCACCCCAACTCGCTCGCCCAATGGCCTATCGTCGAACCCGTTCCATGTCCCCTGCGGTTTTCGTGGCACTCGCCGCCTGCTCTGCTGCCAGCTACGTGGCCGATGCCGATGACGAAGTGAGTCATACGCTGCGTCACGCCACCGAGCAGGTGCTCGGCGACCGCGAGAACTGGGTGATGCAGCCAGCGCTCGCAGAGCCGGCGCCTCCCGCAGTGTCTCCCGCGGTGCGGCCCGAAGTGCCTCCCGCAGGGCCTCCCGCAGTAACTCCCGAAGTGTCTCCCGCAGTGCCGCTCGCAGTGCCGCCCGCCACAACCCCTGCGGAGCTGGCGCCTGGCGAAACCCCGACCGAACCCGCACCCGCCGCCACCAAGCCGCCCGAGGCCCTCGATCTGAAGGCCACGCTGGCACTCGCCGTACGCCAGAACCGAGAGTTCCTCAGTCGCCGCGAGTCGCTCTACCGCGAAGGCCTGTCGATCTCGCTGACGCGCTTTCAGTTCGGCCCGCAGTTCGCCGCCGCCGTGACCTACCTCTGGCCGCGCAGCGAAGGTGGCTTCGAGTCGCACCGCGCGGGCACCAACCTGTCGGGCTCGCAGATCCTGCCGACGGGCGGTTCGCTCGGTGTCTCGGCGGCGCTCGACGCCGACTGGCCGTTCGATCGCGGCGGCACCAACGACCCGTCGTTTGGCACTAACGTGGGCGTCAGCTTGCGACAGCCGCTGCTGCGCGGGGCTGGCTACGCCATCTCACACGAGTCGTTGACCCAGGCCGAACGGCAACTGACCTACGCGATCCGCGACTTCGAACTGTTCCGACTGGGCTTCACGATCAACATCACGCAGCGCTTCTTCGAGCTCTCGAGCAGCCGCAAGACACTCGACAACGAGGCCAAGAATCTGGACCGCGCCGCCTTCGACCGGCGGCAGGCCGAGGCGCTGCTGCAGGTCGGCAGGAAGGCCGAACTTGAAGTGTTCTTGGCGCGGCGGCGCGAGATCGAAGCCAAGGACCAGCTCATCAACGCGACCGCCGCCTACGACCGCAGCATCGACGACTTCAAGATCCTGCTCGGCCTGTCGACCAAGGTCCCGATCGAGCTTTCTGCCGCCGAGCCCGAGTACAAACCCGTGCGCTTCGACGTCAGCTCGGCGATCGCCGCCGCGCTGCACAACCGCCTCGACCTCATCACCGTGCGTCAGGGCCTCGAGGACACCGAACGGGCCCTTCGCATCGCCGAGAACAACCTGCTGCCAGACCTCCAGCTGACGGCCAGCTATGGACTCGCGGGCACCGCGAACGACATCGATCGCGCCAATCCGGACCAATGGAGCAGCTCGGTCGGGCTCTCGTTCGAGATCCCGCTGCAGCGCAAATCGCAGCGCAATGCCTACCGGTCGAGCCTGATCAGCCTCGAACAGGCGCGGCGAAGCCTGCAGCAGCGCGAGGACCAGCTCGAACTCGAGATCCGCAACTCCATGCGCCAGCTGCACAGCCTCGAAGAGCGCATCGTGCTGCAGGAGGACCAGATCAAACAGGAGACGCGCGCGGCGAGGGTGACCCGCATCCGGTTCGAAGGCGGGGCCGGCAGCAACCGCGACCTGCTCGAAGCCGAACAGGCGCTCGTCAACGCCGAGAACGCACTGATCCGCCTCAAGGTCGACCACTTCGTCGCGCGGTTGAACCTGCTCAAGGACATGGGCGTTTTCTTCGTCGACGACAACGGGATGTGGCGATGAACCGGAAACTCACGATTGCGACGGTTGTTGTGCTCGCCGGTACGGCCCTGCTCTGGCTTTGGCCAAAGCACGATGCGGCGGCTGCACCAACCCCATCTCGCGACCTGTTCGCCGTGCGGCGCGACGACCTCAAGGTCGCGCTCGTCGAGAACGGCACGATGGTCGCCAAGGAGTCGCAGAAGGTCTCGGCGAAGATCAAGGGCGAGAGCAAGATCCTGTCGCTCGTGGAAGAGGGCAAGCAGGTCACCGAAGGCGACGTGGTCTGCACGCTCGACGCGACGAACGTCAAGAAATCGATCGACGAGGTCCAGCTCGAGATCCTGCAGACCGAGGCCGCCCTCAAGACCGCGCGCACGGAACTGGAGATCCAGGGCGTCGAGAACACCGCTGCCGCCACGAAAGCCACGGTGGGACTCGACCGCGCCCAGAAGGAGATGGAGAAGTACAAGGAGGGTCAGGCGCCGCAGGAACGCAACAAGTTGCTCGTGGCCATCAAGATCACCGAGACCGACCACAACCGTGCCCAGAAGAAGTTCGAGGACAGCAAGAAGCTGCTCGAGGAGTCGTACATCAAGCAGTCCGAACTCGACGAGGACCAGATCGCGTTCGAACGCGCCACCGTGGTCATGAGCGGCGCCAACACCGATCTGCACATCTTCGACAAGTACACGTTCCCGATGCAGATCACGGAGCTCGAGTCGAAGTTGGCCGACGCCGAGCGCGAAGTGACGACTGCGCAAAAGCGCGGTGAATCGACGCTGGGCCAGAAGACCGTCACCGTGCAGCAGGTCGAGAAGCGCCTCAAGGTGCAGCAGCAGCAGCTCAAGGATCGCCAAGAGGATCTGGCGAACATGGAGTTGAAGGCGCCCTGCCCCGGCATCGTCGTCTACGGCGACCCGCGCGAAGGTTGGTATCGCGATCGCTTCAAGGTCGGCGGCCAGGTCTACGGCGGCTGGACCGTGATGACGATCCCCGACCTGCGCGTCATGCAGGTCAAGCTGCAGATCCACGAAGCCGACATCAGCAAGCTCAAGCTCGGCCTGCGCGCGAGGGTGACGACCGACTCCTATCCCGGCCTGTTGCTCGACGGCGAGGTCACCAAGATCGCCAGCGTGGCCAGCTCGAACAACGACTGGGGCGGCCAATCCGAGGTCAAGAAGTTCGACGTCGAGGTGACGCTGCAGGCCAAGGAAGTGCAGATGCGGCCCGGCATCAGCGCCAAGGTCGAGATCCACGTCGAGACGCGCAGCAACACGCTGTTCGTGCCGCTGCAGAGCGTGTTCGCCGAAGACGGCGTGCACTATTGCCACATCGCAGTCGAAGGCAACAAGCCGGCTCGCCGCAAGGTCGAGATAGGCACCAGCAACGACACCTACATCGAAGTACTCGCCGGGCTAGCCGAGGGCGAGAAGGTCCTGCTCTACAACCCGTCGCTGCCTGGCACAGGGTCCTCCGAGACCGGCACGGAATCGAAGGAAACCAAGCAACCGGAGTCCACGCCCGCGGCCGGCCAGCCAGACAAGCCGGGCGACGGCCCCCCCGCGAAGTCGGGCGCATGAACGGGCGTTCGACCAACGCCGTGCTCGCGCTGCACGGCATCGACAAGACCTACGGCACGCCGCAGAACCCGCTGCCCGTGCTGCGTTCGGTCGACCTGCGCGTGGATCCCGGCGAGTTCGTCGCCGTCGTCGGCGCGTCGGGCTCGGGCAAGTCGACGCTGCTCAACATCATCGGCTGCCTCGACCGCGCCACCTCGGGCTCCTACCACTTCGTCGACGAAGACGTCTCGACCTTCGACGACCTGCGGCTCTCGCACGTGCGCAAGACGAAGATCGGGTTCGTCTTCCAGTCGTTCCACCTGGTGCCCCATCTGACGGTCGAGGAGAACGTCGAGCTGCCGCTGTTCTACGCCCGCCTGCCCCGCAAAGCGCGCCGCCAGCGATCGAGCGAGATCCTCGATCGCGTCGGGCTCGGCCACCGCCGTACACACACGCCGAACGAACTGTCCGGCGGCGAGTGCCAACGCACCGCCGTAGCGCGCGCCCTCATCAACGACCCGTCGCTGATCCTTGCCGACGAACCGACCGGCAACCTCGATTCGGCGACATCGGGGGAGATCATGAAGCTGTTCGTCGAGTTGCACGGCAGCGGCCGTACGATCCTCATGATCACGCACGACCCCGGCGTGGCCGCGATCGCCAGGCGCCGCATCCTGATGCGCGACGGCCGCATCGAGAGCGACACGCAGACCGAACCGTCGCCCGAAAACACCGCGGAGGCGCCATGTTCGCCGAACTGATCGTCGAGGCGCTGCGCAACCTCATGCGCCACAAGCTGCGTTCGCTGCTGACCGCGCTCGGCATCATCTTCGGCATCGCGTCGGTCGTGTCGATGGTGTCCGCGGGCGAAGGTGCACGCCGTGAGATCCTCGAGCAGATCCGCGAGCTGGGCACCAACAACGTCATCATCAACGCGCAGAAGCCACCCGCCGAACAGAACGCCAAGAAGGCCGAAGGGAACTCGTTGCTCACCTACGGCCTCACGTTCCACGACCTGAAGCAGATGCAACGCACGCTGCCATCGGTCGTCGATGCGCTGCCCGTGCACGACGTCAAGGACTGGATCTGGTTCAGGAGCCGCCGCGTCGAAGCGAAGATCCGCGGCGTCACGGCGCGCTACTTCGAGCGCCTGCAACTCGTGCCGATCCACGGCCGCATCCTCGACGACAAGGACGAACAGGAACGCAGCCGCGTCTGCGTCGTGCGCACGCGCGTGCTGCAAGAAGCGCGTTACGTCGGCGATCCACTCAAGCTCGACCTCAAGATCGGCCGCGAGTACTACCGCGTCGTCGGCGTGCTGCCCGACTTCACGAGCAAGAACCCCGATCGTTCGATCCTCGGCCTCGACGACCGCGCGCTCGAGGTCTACGTACCGTTCGAAACCGTCGTCGACCGGCTCGGTCTGACCAAGGGCACGGTCGAATCGGGCACGTTCGAGTACTCGCGCGTCGAACTGCACCAGATCGTCTGCACGGTCGCCAGCGAGGAGGACGTCATGTCGGCCGCGCGCGGCATCCAGACGATCCTGGCCAAGTTTCACGCCCGCAAGGACTACCAGGTCATCGTGCCGATCGAACTGCTGCAGTCGCGCGCCAAGACGCAGCGCACGTTCGACATCGTCTTGCCAGTCATCGCCGGCATAGCACTGCTCGTCGGCGGCATCGGCATCCTCAACATCATGCTCGCGAGCGTGACCGAGCGCACGCGCGAGATCGGCATCCGCCGCGCGATCGGCGCCTCGCGCTTCGACATCACGCTGCAGTTCTTGATCGAGACCGTGACGCTGGCACTCGTCGGCGGCGTGCTCGGCGTGCTGCTCGGCGTCGCCGGCAGCAAGCTCATCGAGCAGCTCACCGAGTGGAAGCCCGTGATCACGTTCGGCGCCGTGGCGGTAGCACTCGCCATCTCGTGCTTGACCGGCATCGTGTTCGGCATCTATCCGGCGCACCGCGCG
>JBDSBS010000860.1:0-4526 GCA_039921435.1 Planctomycetota bacterium
GCGCGTCGACCGCACCGGCGACGCGCGGCGCGTGCTCATGCTTCTGTCGCTGGCCAGCGTAGGGGCGTTCGGGTTGTTTGCGGTCTCAGCCTCGTTGGCTTGGCTATGGGGCTGCGCCTTCCTGTTCGGTTGCATCTATCCGCCGATGCATCCGATTCTCGACGCCGCTGCCATGCAGGCGGCTGCGAACGGCGGTTTCGCCTATGGACGCCTGCGGTTGGTCGGCTCGGTCTCGTTTCTCGTGGTGATCCTCGCGGTCGGTTGGTGGATCGAGCGCTCTGGCTCTGCCATCGTCTGGAGCTTGTTGCTCGGCGGCCTAGTGGTGACAACGGCTGCTGCGGCCGGCTTGCCGCGCCGCTCGGCCGAGTCGAGCCTCATGCCGATCGAGCGCGCGCCGCTGTGGTCGCTGCTGCGTTCGTGGCCGTTTGTGCTACTGCTGGTAGCCGCAGCACTGATCCAAGGCAGCCACGCGACGTACTACAACCTCTCGACCGTGCACTGGAAGGCGCACGGCATCGACGAGACTGCCGCTGGTGCGCTCTGGGCGGAAGGAGTGTTTGCGGAGATCGTGCTGCTCTTCGTCGCGCGAGACAGCGTCGAGAAGCTGCGTCCGACGACGCTGCTCATGCTGGGCGGTGGAGCCGCGGTCGTGCGCTGGATCGTGATCGGTTCGTCGACTTCGCTTGGCGTGCTGGTGGCGACCAACTGGCTGCACGCGTTCACCTTCACCTGCACCTACCTCGGCTCGCTGCGCGCACTCGAACGGCGCGTGCCGGCGCACCAACGTTCGACGGCGCAGGGTTTGCTCGGTGCTTCGACGTCGGGCGTCGGCATGGTGCTCGGTGGCGTGCTCGGCGGCTTCGTTTACGAGCGTTGGGCCGGGCGTGCCTTCTTCTTGATGGCGGCCTTCGCGGCGCTCGGCACGGGTCTGGCCGCAATCCTGCGGCGCCAGGCGAACAGGGCCCAGAGCACACTGGCGAGCAGCGCGGACACGCCACCGGCGTAGTGCCAGAGTGGCGTCGTGGCGAGGTGCGACCACGGGGCGTGAGGAACGAATGGACGGCCCGCTTCGGTGAGCGGTGCTGGGTCCGTGAGCGGATGCACTGGCAGCACCTGCAGTGCGGGCACCGCGAGTGCGAGCAGGCTCGCAACGGCGAGCACGTTCTTGAAGCGCAGGATGCCCATGCGGCGCCAGGCCGGCAGCAACAGCGCCATGAGCAAGAACGTGCCCGTCACCGACCACTCGAGCTCAGGCACTTCGGAGCCAAACGTCGGAATCAGCGGTGCGCCGGCGACGACGAACGCCAACAGCCACGCCAAGGCCGTGCGGCGGCGCAGCGGCAGGTCGAGGAAGTCGTCGAGTCCCGCAGCAGCGAGCACGACGATGCCCACGAGCGGCAGCCACCAGCCGACGATCACGGCGAGCGAGCCGAGAGGCTCTGGCAGCCGCGCCCACACTTCCGGCATCAGCGTGGCGAGCAGCGTCGGCACCATGCCGCACGCCGTCAGCGTCAGCCAACCGACGAGGCTCGCGTGGCGCTGGCGGCGCAACAGTCCGAGGCCCGCGAAGACCAATAGGATTGGCCCCGGCTGGCGCAGCAAGGCGCCGACGTCGAGGCCCAACGAGCTCGAACGATGCGAGGCGAGGACTTCGGCGGGCAGCGGCATCGGCATGCCGACGAACAGCCCGCGCAGCGGATCGAGCCACACCAACGACACGCCTAACACGGTGGCGATCGCGACGGCGGCGAGCATGCCCAAACGCGGTGGGGGCCCTTGCGAACGGTCGTCGCGGCGCCACACATACAGCAGCAACATGGCAGCGACGCAGGTCGCTAGCAGTGCCGTGCCCGTGCAACCGCCGGCGAACGGCAGCGCCAGACAGATGCCCAGCCACGGCATCCAGGCCCTGCGGTGCGATGGGCGTTCGAAGTGGCTCGCGGCCTCGAGCGCCAACGGTGCGAATGCGGCGGCCAGTTGTTCGCGCGGAGTCAGTGCCGTGGATACGAGCCAGGGCGACAGCGCATAGGCGGCGCCCGCCAAGAACGACGCATAGCGACTGCGACCTTGCGCGCGCAGGAAGCGATAGCAGAGCACCCCGGCAAAAGCAGGCACGACGGCCTGTTTGGCGGCGGCGCCGAAGTCGGCGTAGATGCCGAGGAACTGGAACGCGCCGAGGCTGTGCACGAGCACGACGAACAAGCCGATCAGGCAAGCTGCTCCGATCCCCTCACGGCGGCCGCTGCCGTAGAGGCTCAACGACGTGCCTCCCCTCTTGGCAACGCTGCGCGCACAGCGGTGTTTCGTCGTTGGCGGCTCGTCCGCTTGAGCCGTCGCCTGCGTTGTCGATGCGACTAGGCCGCCGTGGTGGCTGTGACTCGGCGCCGTGCCAGCAGCGCGAGCGCAAGCAGCACAACGGCTGCCAACGACGCCAGCACGGTTCCCGCGGCGAGACCCGGACTCGAGTAGACGAACCGCACGCGACAGGCCTGCGGCGGCAGGCGCACGGCACGTTGGCTGTGGTTGGCACGCACGATCGTCGTCGCCATGTCGTTGACCGCGGCGGTCCAGCCTGGCAAGAATGTGTCGGTCAGCACGAGCCAGGGGGAGGTGCCGGCACCGATGTCGAGTTCCACGACACTCGGGTGATCCTGGAGGAAGCGCACGCTGCGCGGTTGGTTCGCAGCCGGGCTCGGGGCCGCAGGGATGTTGTCGTCGGCACAGGCATACGCGACGCGATCGGGTGCCAAGGACGGGTCGACGAGGGCCGTCACCACAGCCGCGTCGTTCGGCAGCACACGCAGCTCGGGCACCGCGAATGCGCGCGGCAGCGGGTGCGGGCGTTCGTAGACCAAGAACTCGCCGCCGGGCCCGCGCAGTTCGGGGCCGACGCGCGCGCCGGCGTGTTCCAGTTCCTCGGGCCGCTTCTCCTTCGGCTGGGTTCGGGTCGTCAGTACGTAGCGCACACCCAGCAGATCGAGCAACGGGTGTTCGAGCACGCTTTCGCATGTGTACTTCGGCAGCGGAGCAGCACCAGGTGCGGCCGCGGCCTTCTGCTCGGCCGGCGTCGGCAGCGCATCAGGCAGCGACAGCGTCAGATAGCCTTTGGCCGCCGCGCGTTCGCCCCACGTCGGACCAAGCAGCGTGCGCAAGGGCGCGAGCGAGCGAGCGTCGTAGTGCGTGTAGAAGTGCAGGTCGCGCACGCCTTCGACCATCAGTTGCCCGGGTGGCAGTTGTGCGGGTGTCGAGGGCTCGACGCTGGCGCGCACGATGGTGAACCCGCCGGTCGGTGCCGCCTCGGCGGCGCGTTCGCGCAGGAACGCGTGCACCGCCGTGTCGGTTGGGTGTGTCGCCTCGACGCCGCGGGTCACCGAGGCGCCGTGCCAGCCGAGTTGTAGCGCACTCGCAGCACCAGCTGCGAGTGCGAGCCATCGGCGCGCTGCTGCGTCTCGCAGCAGCCCCAGTGCGAGCAGCCACAGCGCTGCCAGTGCCAAGCCCCATGCAGCAAGCACACCTTGTGCAGCGGCGCGTGCGAACGCCGCGGCGAAGCGATCGAAACCCTCAGTCGCGAACGTCTGCACATATTCGACGACACCTTGCACCGTGACTCCGTGCCGCGCGGCGATGCTCTCTGCGACCGCGGTGGCATCGGCGCCGACGCGGCTCGTGCACCACCACACGAACGCTGCCATTGCTAGCGCGATGCCGCTGAACGTCAGCAACGTGCGCCGGCCGGCGTCGAGCGCACGTTCGAGACCGATGGCCGCGAGCCATGCGACGAACAGTGTCGCTGGCGCGAGCCAGCGCATCGGCCAGACGTTCTTGATCACGGGTAGCACGAACAAGAGGCGCACGCCGGGCACGAAGAGCGCGAGGCCCAGCAGTAGCAAGAACATCGAGAGCGCAAACGCGCGGCGTCGGCCGCGTCCGAACACGGCGCCGAACAGAGCCAGCAGGAACCCGAGCGTGCCTGTGAAGACCGCGTACTCCGTGTAGTTGTAGTTGGGCAGGGCCGCCGAACCGTTCTCGAGCCGGCGCACGTTGAGCAGCAGGGCCAACGGCGAGCGGTCATACGGCAGTTCGTGCGCGACGCTCGGGTGGCTGATGAGGTCGGGCAACAGGTAGCCGGTCAGGCCGTACAGCTCGAACGCGCTGCCCGCGATGTCGGCGAGACTCGGGTCAGGCGTGCGCGCGCTCTGCGGGAAGAACAGCAGCGACGGCAACACCTGCGGCATCGCCAGCATCGCGCCGAGTCCGAGGCCGAGCAGCAACCGCATTGCCAGGTGCGCCGTGTCGCGGCGCGTCTTCGTGCGCAAGCGAGAGCCCAGCAGCCAGAGGCACAGACAGCCAGCGATCACGGTGGTCGTCGTCGCAAACGGTGGGAAGCCGCCGAGCCAGGCCATTGCCATCGCCACCGCAGTCGCCACGAGCGGGCCAGGCCGCAGCGTGTCGTGCCGCGCTAGGCGCAGCAGCGCCCACAACAAGCCCGGCAACCAGACGAAGCTCGCTAGTCGCATCCAGAAGAA
>JBDSBS010000861.1:0-6474 GCA_039921435.1 Planctomycetota bacterium
CAAGCGCGCCGCTTGCGGCTTCCGCAATCGCGATCGCTTCAGGAACGCCATTCTGTTCCATCTCGGTGGCCTCGACCTCTATCCCGCCAGTGCTTCAGCTACCCACACGACTTCCTGATGCGCCTCGGCGGGAGAAGCCGATCGTCGAGATCCGCAAGCAGATCAAATGAACCGCCGTTCCCAGGGTTCCTGATGTTCCGATACCGACTCTCGGTGATCGAGGCGGTGGTGCGCTTGGCGGCGCGCGATCGCGAGCGGACAGCTCGCTGCTCCGCAAGGTCGGGTGGCCACACCCGCGTGATGCCGGACGGCACCCTGTTGCCGGAGCGCCGACGAACTTCGATTTGGCCGCGTCACCGGCCGCACGAGACATCCTGAGCCAGATCGACGACCTGCCAAGTACGACGCCCGCGGAGCGTGCTTGCATGCAGTTCGGGGCGCCGTGGCGAGCCGACGACCGCAACCACCGCTTCAGCCTGCTATCGGTAGGATGGGGACATCCGCTTGGCGTTGTGGTTGCGTCGGACCATGCGATGAGCTCGGGAACACGAACATGCACGAACAACCGGTGACACGCTGCCTTGGGGATGTTGCTGGTCGCACCCTCCACCCACTTCGTGACGTTCGGGCCATCGACGCGGGCGCAACAACCCGAGCCGGCCGCCTGTACGTTGCCGTGGTTGCGGCGCCGGAACGCGCCCGCACGCAGGCCATCGAGGCGATGCTGCGCGAGGCGGGCATGCGATCGCGGACCGTCGAACGCTCTGCGTGTGCTCCAGAGCTGCTGCGAACTGACCATGTGGTGCTGCTCGACTGGCCGGAAGAACAAGCGCCTGGTGCGACGATGCCATTGGGCGAACTCGAACGTTGGGACCGACCGACGGTGTTCCTCGGTCGCGGCGGCGAACACTTCGCCCGCGTTTGGGGCTTGCCGAGCCCAGCGGAACTCGCCGAGCTCACTGACCTCGGGCCGGAGATCGAACGCATCGAACCCGCTGCTGGTGCGAGCGCGGTCGTCTGGCGCCAGGGGCACCTGCTGTACTTCGAGGCGCACTCTTCGCCGGCCGAGTTCGACGAGGCCGAGCGACGCTGGCTCGCGCAGATACTTGCCTACGGATCGCGGTTCGTCATCGATCGACCGATCGTGCGCCACCCAACGGCCACTGGGGCACCGCTGCCCGAGCGCGAGTGCCTGCGCCGCGTTCGCATCGACGAAGCCGCTCGGGCGTTGGGCGTTCGGGTGCATGAGCGCTAGACGCTGCTGTCCCTGCCGGAGCGCCTCGATGGCGAACACGCGGCCTCGGCGCGCACGTTGCTCGTCGATCTGCTGTGCGAGGGGCCCGATGCGCAGACGACGAAGGACGACTGGGCGTTCGGGCTGAAGCGGCGCGATGACGCGCTGTGTTGGGATGCTCTGTCCCAGCTCTGGCGCGTAGACCCGGTGGCCCTCGGGTTTGGCAAGCCGTCTCCGCGCGGCGCCGACGGCGCCGAACGTGAGCCCGCGGCCGTGGCTCTCGCCGCCAAAGTCGTGCAGCACTACGGCGGCCGCGCCCTGGCCAACCTGCAGAACTTCTCGTGTTGGCTCGGCCAGCAACACTACCTCTGAGATCGTCGACGCTCCGCCGGGTCGCGTCGATTGTCAGGAAAGCGCGCGGCCGTCCATGTACACCCGCGCACCCCACTCACACTCGAACGGTCGATCGCCGCTGAGCACCCACAAAGTCTTGATGCCTGGGTTGGCCGCCGGGAAGGGGCCACCGCCATCGGTGAAGTAGACGACCCCATCGACGCGGTGGCGCGCGCGCACCTCGGGCTCGAAGACGGGGCGCAGGTCCGTGTCACCGCGTCCGCGCACCGACTGCAGTTCGCCGCGGAACGCATACTCGCGCTGGATCGTCGAGTCGCACTCGACGATGACCAGGTCGGCCCGGCGCGCCATGGCCGACAACTCGCCGGCGATGCGCGGGAACAGCCCCTTGTCCATCGATCCGGACGTGTCGATCGCAACCAGAAGGCGCGAACGCGCCAACAGCCGGGACCAGCCCGGCACTTCGCCGATGCGCTTGCACGCGGGATCGCGGCGGCTCGGCCGACGCAGGGTTTGGCGGCGCTCGACGCGACTCCAGGCAAAGCGGTGCAGCTCGCGGGCCCAATCGATGGCGGGCTGCTGCGTCGCAGCGCCGATGGTGAGTTCGGCCGGATTGTGGGCGAGGGCGCGCTGCATGGCGCGTTGCATGTGTTCGGGCAGGTCGATCGTCTCGCCGAGTTCGTCGCCCTCGCGCGGGGCGCAGCAGAGCACCTTGATCGTCGGCGGCGGTTCGTAGCGTCCAGCATCGCGCGCGGCGACCAGTAACTCGTACCGGCGCCACGTCGTCTGGCCGGGACGGATGCCGAACTTGGCGTAGCTGTGCCAACGATGTGGGCTCCCGGGCAGCGGCTCGACGATGTTCTCGTTGGCCGTGATCTCCTTGGCGACCTGCATGATGCCAGGCTCACTCACCTGGTGGTAGGCGGGGTCGAGGTGGCCGGCGATGACGTGGTGCAGTTCGTGTTGCAACACGGCGCGGAACGCGGCCGGTTGGTCGGCGAACGCGACCGTGTTCACATGCAACCGAACGCGCGAGCCCGCACCCGGTGACACGGCCATGAGGCAGTGTGGGTCCTCGTACGCATCGATGCGCGCCAGCACGGGCCCGAAGTGCGGGTAGTCGTCGAGAAAGCCCGTCTCGAACACCTTGCGGTGATACCAGTCTTGCACGCTGCGCATCACTCGACCTCCTGCTTCATGGGTTCGAGTTTGAGCCGCCGAAGCGTTTGCTGCAGCGGCTGTGCGTGTTCGCCGAGATGCTCGCAGAGCTGGCCGAGGCTCTCGCGCACCGACGGCGCGCTGCGCAGCGCCTTCGTGCGATCGGCGGCGTCGAGGCCGTCGAGGTGCAGCACGACGCGATGGGCGAGTGCTTGCAGCCGGTGTCCCTGCCCAGCGCTTCGCCATTGTTCGACTTGTCGAAACAGCGGGCTTCGGCGGTAGCCGAGCAGCGCCGGTTCTGGATCGACCTGCAGCGTGGTGCCCGCGGCGCGATTGCCAGCGAACGTGGCCAACAGGGCAGTGCCGCGGTCGCCCGGGATGTCGCGCGCAAACCGTTCGAGCCCGTCGAGGTCGAAGCCGCCGGCGGCGACCAGGCCGGCCAACGCATCGCCCGCGAGCAGTTCGTTGATGCCGAAGACCAACTTCTCGACCGTGTCGGTGCGGCCCTGCTGCAACAGCTCGCGCACGCGGCGGCCGAGGCGCGGGTCGCGGCCGTAGTGGTTGAGCACGTCGGCCGGGACGAGCGGATGATCCTGCTCGACGCCCTCGAGGTGACGCGCGACCGCGTGCGCGGCTTCGACCGAATCGAGCATCGCGGCCAGCACGGGCTCGATCAGAGGGCGTTCCATACCTCGGCTCTCAGCCGCCTGCAGCAGCTTGGCGGCCTTGAACCAGCTCCGCGGCGAGGCGAGTTCGAACAGGCGCGAGTCCTCGCGCACGGTGTCGAGCACGGCCGCGTGCACGCCGACGTCGACCGCCCATTGCAGCCATTCGTCGCGGTCGGCGAGCACCTCGATCCGCATGAATCGATCGGCCATGGCCCGGTCGAATGCATGGCCGTCGTACTCCGGGCCAGGTGGGTTCATGCAGGCGACGATCACGCAATCGGGTGGCAGCACGTACTCGCCGATGCAGCGCGAGGTCAAGAACTCGTACAGCGCCGCCATGACGTGTGGTGCTGCGCGGGTCGCCTCCTCGATCAGCAGGATCCAGCCCGGGCCCTCGGGCAGCATCGCCGGCTTGGCGTAACGGGTCACGCCGTTTTCGATGATCGGCAGACCGAGCAACTCGGCGGCGCTCTCGTACAAGGCCATGTTGATCACCCTCACCCTGCGTCCGATGGCGGCTGCGAGCTTGTGCACGAACTCGGACTTGCCGATGCCGGAGTGACCCGAGAGCAGCAGCGGGATCAGGCAGTCGATCGCCAACCGGATCACGGGAGTCAAGGAATCGCCGATGGCGAACTTGTGCAGCGTCGTCTTCTTGTCGGTCATGGAGGCCTCTGTTGCGGACGCCCGAGAGGGAACGTCACCGCAACAACTACCGCTGCAGGCTTGTCACAACCGGTCCTCGAGGCTCGTTGATAAACACCTTCGACGCCAACCGAGTATCTACTCACATCCCCCGAGAGTTCATCCACCACGAGGTCCCGATGGCAGCCAAGTCGATGCTCACGCCCGAGAAGGTCAAGCAGGTCGCACTCCTACTGTGCCAAGGCAAGACGCAGCTGCAGATCCACGAGCGCTTCGGCTTCAGTCAACCGACCGTGAGCAGGGCCAAGCGCATGGCGGTCAAGGCCAGGCACCTCATCGAGCGATTCGACTGCACCTTCAACACTGACGAAATCGAGCAGCTCGAGTACCAGATCCACAGTCCGCAGTTGCTCGAGCAGCTGCGTCTGCTGCAGCCAGAGAACGCAAGGAACCTGCGTCGGCTGAGGATCCTGCATGCCGGCGAGCTGCGACCTTCGGCGAAGGAGGCACAGATCGCGGCGTATCGAGAGAGGTTCGGCCAACTGGTAGCTGAGCATCTGCTCGACAGCGTGTTCCCACACGTCGCGTCGGTCGGCGTGACCTGGGGCGGCACGCTGCTGGCCGTCGTACGTGGTATCGCCGACGCCAAGCGGCCGAGGCCGGGCACGAACATCGAGTTCCTGCCAGTCTGCGGCGCACCGCCCGATGCGATCGAGGCGGCGTTCCGTTCGTCTTCGAATCTCGTCGCGTCGCTCGACGCCACCATCAACGGCGCGGCCCGAAACCCCAATAACTTCACCGGCGTGTCGGCTGCGGTTTCTTCGCAGTTCACGACCGCCCAACGCCGCGTGGTCGAGAAGTACTTCCAGCAGAACAAGGGCTATGGCCGCGTGTTCGGCGTCGGCAAGAAGGGCGGCCGCATCGACGAGATGGAGGCGGTCATGACCAGCGTCGGCACCGCCAATCCCGACGATCCTTGGATCGCAGGTGGCGCCGAAGCAGCCGGCATCAAGCCCGAGTTGCTGAGTCGTTGCATCCTCGGCAACATCGGCGGCTGGTTCCTGCCGCGCCCAGGCATCGAGAAGAAGCACGCGAACATCGTCGACCGAGTGAACGCTCGCTGGACCGGCATCCGACTCGAGCACTATCTGGCATGCAACAACCGAGCGCAGCAGCGGCAGTGCGGCGGCACGATTCTGATCAGCTTCGGCAACAAGGCCGAGGTAGTGCTCGAGTGTCTCCGTCGCGGCCTGGTCACCGAACTGTTGATCGACACCGAACTCGCCAAGGGCTTGGGTCAAGCGATCGGGTTCGAGCCTGGCGACAAGGAGGAGAAGTAGGCACGACCCCGTCGTCGACGTCGAACGCACCCGGTCAGTTGGGCAGGATCAGGCGGATGGGTTGGCCACTGGCCGGCAGGGTCAGCGGCAACCAGATGTCGTGGTCACCCCGACGTAGCGCGACGCCCAGTTCGCGGCGATCGACGGGGGCCATCAAGGTGGCTTCGCCGCGAGCATCGGTGGTGGCGGTGGAGAGGCGCAGCGAGCAGTGCCCGCTCTGGAAGCGGCCGGTGCGTGGGTCGGTCCAGCGCTGGGGTTCTGTGGCGCGGAGCCGATCGAGCACGTGCAACTCGATCGCCACGGGGTGGCCTTGGGTATCGACGAGTGTCAGTGCGAACGGTTGCAGCCGAGCGAGCAGCACGTCGACGGTCGGTGCGCGCGCCATCGACTCGTCGACGAACAGGGCCGCGGTGGCACGGTCGCCTGCCGACCAGAGCAGAATGCGCGTGCCGACGGCGAGGCCTTCGAACTCGACCAGTCCACCCTCGTGCAACCCGGGGCTGATGCTGCCCGTCGACACTTCTCTGATGCCTTGGCGGCGCGTCGTCAACACGGCGAACGTCTCGATGGGCTGCCTGGTGTCGGCGTCGAGTACGCGCAGTTGCACCGGCACGAGATGACGGACTTCGAGGCGCAAGCCCGCAGTGCCCCATGTGTACGGGATCGGCTCGCCGACGAGTTCGTAGGCGGCCGTGGGCGATGGGCGGATGCAAACCTGCTCGGCCTCGCCGTGCTTGCGAAACACCTCGAACGACCCGTCGCTGGCCGAAACAGCGTCGCCGCAGGAGTCGAACGGCGGAGGATTGGTCGGATCTTCGGCTTGCAGTGCGACGCCCTTGCACGGCACCCCATCGGGCCCGAACACGACGCCGCGGATCGACGGCAGGCGGCGACCGTGCAGCAGCACCACGTTGGGCTCGGCTCGCGCCGCGATGTCGACGGCTGTGTCGACGAGCTCGATGCCCCGCTGCTCGATTCCAAACTCGAACCTGCCAGCGGGCACGAGTTCGCGGCTGGTGAAGGAGCCGTCGGCCGCGGTCTTGGTGGAGAACGAGACCTTGCCCCCGTCGGGAAA
>JBDSBS010000862.1:0-6283 GCA_039921435.1 Planctomycetota bacterium
GGCATTGTCGACCGATGCTCAGGGATCGCTGGAGATCCGGTTCGTGCCCGTGCAAGGTCTGACCCAGACTCTGTGCCTGTCGTGGGCAACGGATCTCACGCCCGACTTCGAGCTCGAAGCCAACGATGCGCCGATGGTTCTGCGTCCCAAGTGACGCGGGCGCCGTGGCGCCGAGAGTGGCTACGAATTGCGCTGCGCGACCTCTGCGACGAAGGACCACCCTTGCGTCGGTGGGCGAGCCCGCTATGGCCTAGGGTCATGTCGCAGCCGATCAGGTCTCATGCCGGAGTGTGCGAGGTGTCGTACCTCCGCGGCGCCGCGGCAGTGCCTTCGGCAGCGCCTGACCTGGTCCTGGAAGTGGCCCACGGCGCGACGCGGGCCGTTCACTTCGATCAGCTGCGCTCGCAGTTGGTAGGCAACTACGCCGCCGATCTGCGCGACTTCTTCTTCGTCAACACCGACGTCGGTGCGCCCGAAGTCGCACTAGCGGTGGCGCGGCGAGTCCTCGAGAGTCAGCCTCGCCGCACGGCGCTCGTCGTGCAGTGCCTGCTGCCGCGCACGTTCGTCGACTGCAATCGGCGCATCGATCGTTCGACGGTGGCTGCAGCGTCCAAGCCAGGCGAACTGACGCCGGGCTTGCCGCCCTGGATCCAGGATCCGCGAGACCGCGAACTGCTGCTCGATCGATACCTCACCTACCGCTCGGTAGTGACCGCCGCCGTGGCGAGTGCCTGCGATCACGGCGGGCTGGCGTTGTTCGTGCACACCTACGCGCCGCGCAGCATCGACGTGCCCGTCGACGAGAACATCGTCGCGAGCCTGCGCGCCGCCTACGCCGCGGATCGCATTGGCAGCTGGCCACAGCGTTCGGCGGTGGACCTCATCACGCACGATCCTGACGGCCGCGAACTCGCTGCGGTTCGCCTCGCGCAACGCGCCGAGTCGGAGTTTCGAGCGGCCGGCTACGACGCGCACCGAAATGGCACCTACAGCCTGCACCCGGTCACCGTGGCTCACGAGCTGGCGACGCGCTACCCCGATCGAACGTTGTGTCTCGAGATGCGCCGCGACCTGTTGCTCGCGGAGTTCACGCCGTTCGTCGAGATGATCCCCGTGGCCGCGAAGGTCGAGCACATGGCAGCACCGCTGGCGTCAGCCGTGCTGCAGAGCTTGGCCTAGATGCTGGCAAGTTGTCGCGCGGTCGGTTTCAAGAGGGGCCATGAACCTCCCGTTCGGTTCTGGGCCTCGTTCTGGGCATCGTGCGCGCCGCCGTCGACATCGTGAGCCGATCGGCGCTTCGCCTGGACTGCTACAGACGGATCCCGAAGCGCAACCATCGGTAGTGTCCGCGCTCGCGTTCGGCCCCGACGGAGTCTTCGAGCAGAATGCGATCGACGCTGCGCAGATTTCCGAGTTGCGCGCGCGATGGCCGGTGGTGTGGATCGACGTCGCAGGTGTCGGGGACCTCGACCTTCTGCGCAAGCTCGGCGAGATCTTCTCGCTGCACCGCCTGGCGCTCGCCGATGTCGTCGGCTTGCAACAGCGCGCCAAGGTCGAAGAGTACGGAGGGCACGAGTTCCTCGTCGTGCGCATGGTCGATCACGCCAATCCGCACGAGATCGAACAGTTCGCGATGTTCGTCGGGCCGGGCTTCGTGCTGACGTTCCAAGAACGGCCCGGCGACTGCTTCGGCCTCGTGCGTCAGCGAGCCAAGGACCCCGAAGGGCAGATGCGCCAACGCGGCAGCGACTACCTCGCCTACGCGCTGTTCGACGCGGTCGTCGATGCGTTCTTCCCCGTACTCGAGGACGTCGGCGACTGGTTGCAGCGCGTGGAGGACAAGGTGCTCGGCGGCGGCGAGGCGAGAGAGATCATGGCCGAGCTGCACGCGGCGCGGCGCTGCATCCTGTCGCTGCGGCGCGCACTGTGGCCGCTGCGCGAAGTGACGAGCAGCCTCGCGCGCGGCGAGACGAAGCACTTCTCGGCGGAGGTGCGGCCGTATTTGCGCGATGTGCAAGACCACGTCGTGCAACTGCTCGACCTACTGGAGAACCACCGCGAGATGAGCAGCAGCTTGCTCGACCTGCACCTGACGTCGGTCAACCACCGGCTCAACGAAGTCATGAAGCTGCTGACGATGATCGCCACCATCTTCATTCCGTTGACGTTCCTCGTCGGCGTCTACGGCATGAACTTCGATTGGATGCCCGAGCTGCACGTGTGGTGGGCCTATCCGGCCTTGATGGGACTCATGGCCACCATCGCCGGCTCGATGCTGTGGTGGTTCCGGCGGCGGCGGTGGATCTGAGCGCGATGGTGCACTGCTGGAACACCAACTGGGCCACCAACTGGGACACCAACTGGAACACCAACTGGGATACCAACTGGGACACCAACTGGGACACCAACTGGGACACCTCGGGCGCGACAGCGACTCTCGCTTCGGTCGAGGCAGCAGGGCGCTTGTCCGACTGGTCGCGGCGCTAGACTCGTGGGGTGGTGCGCGCAAGCGGTAGACGCAACCCGTTGGCGCGATCGGCCTCGAAGTGATCGAGGAAGTCCAGCAGGTCCAGCGAGTCGGTGCTCAAGAGTCGGTCCGGTTGGCGGCGCCGGTGAGACGTTGCTCGGCGGCATCTGGGTTCCTTCTCTCGGTGGAACCACGCAGGACCGCGGGCGGCGCTGGGACTCTACCGTTTCGTTGCGGGGTAGGAAGGTATGTCCAGGTCTGATTGCGTGAGTCGCGCGAGCACGTCGTCGGCTGCGACGCGGCGGCCGAACGGCACGATGCGCGGGTGGCCAGACCATGCCGTCGGCACGAATCGACGCGGCAGGCACAGCAGGTAGCCCGGCTCATGGTTCAGCAGCGCGAGCTTGCCCGGCAACGCAGCGCGGTCGCGCAGGCCTGCGATCTCGAGCAGCCAGCGCTGTCCGGTACGGCGGCACCGTAGCTCGAAGTCGGGGAAGGCCAAGCCGTCGCCGACCGCGATGGGCACCGGTTCGCGCAGCAGTTGCCAGTCGGAGGCACCGGCAGCGAAGTCCTGCTCGAAGCGACGTTCCAGCTCGCTGTCGAAGCGGCGCGGCTCCGGGCCAGGCAGGATCGCATCGCCGGTAGTGAGCACCAAGGTGCCGGCATGGCCGCCGACGACGCAACGCGCGCGCAGCAGGTAGCGCCGCGTCCACGGCAGCAGCGGCACGAGAGCGGCTAGTGAACGCGCGCCTCGTCGCCCGCCCGATTCGCGTCGCCAGTGCAGGAGCACGCCGGCGCCGTCGATGCGAGTGACGGACAGACCGGTGCCGTGCAGCCACGCAGTGCGCAGCAGCGTGCGCGAGGCGCCGAGCAGTTGCAAGCTCGCCGAACTGGCGTGCACGATTACACCCTGTGCGATGGCGCGGTTGGCGAGCAGAGCGAAGCGCGACGGTTCGGGAGCCAGGTCCGGCCAGACGACGACGCGCGCGTGCGGCAGGTCGGCGAACAGTTCGGCGGCGAGGCGGTCTGGCGGGCGGCGGTGAGCCGTCGCGACCTGGTGCAGGGCTTCTTCGCGCTCCAGACCAGAAGCCGCGGCGGCGAACAGCTCTTGCCGGATGGCCGTCAGGCGCGGTCGCTTCGCCGCCCCGCGCAACAGCGCACACAGTACATACTGTGCGACAGCGAGCCGCGAACCCGCCCGCGGATCGGGATCACTGCGGCGCCAGCGCTGCTCGATCCGCGCCAACGGCAACCCCGCCGCCGCTTCGGCTTCGTGCAGCAGGTCGCGCAGCCACGGCCGGTCGCGGTCGGAGAACCACTCCGGCACGAGTTCACCGTCCGCGAGCGTCAGCGACAGCAGCCGCGCCGGCAGCGGTCCAGGCGAATCGGTGCGCACGTCCCACCTCCACGGTGTCGAGGGCGATCAGTTGGTAGACGAGCCCCGCCTTGTCGATTCGCTTGCAGCGCGCATCGTGTTGGGCTCGGCCGTAGCCGCCGCCGACGAGCAAGGCGACGTCGGCCGTGCCCTCGGGCACACCGAGGTCGAGCAGGCGCGGGCCGGCGAGCACACGCAGGCGGCCGGCGCAGAACGCGGCGAGCGCTTGCTGCCGTTCGCGGCGCGGCAGCTCGGCCGTGACGGGCGCGATCAGGTGGGCGCGCGCGAGTTCGTAGGCGCTCTGGCGATCGGGCGTGAAGACGAGGATGCGTTGGCCGCGGTGGCGCCGCAGCAGCTCCGCGGTGGCTTCGGCCTTGGCGACGTTCCAGCTCGCGACCTTCAGTGCGCGGTGCCACGCGAGTAGACCGGGACGCTGCTTGGGATCGCCGCGCGCCTGTTGCACGAACGTGCCGAAGCCGGCCTGTGGCTGCATTGCGGCGAACGCGTCGAAGGCGCCGAGGAACGTGTGCCACGCCTCGTCGTAGGCGATGCGATCGGCGGCAGGCAGTTCGAGGCGCAGCTCGAGGCAACGTGGGCCAAGGCAACGTGGGCCAGCCGACGCGTGCTCGACGCCGAGCACGGGGCCGAGTCCAGGCGCCCAGCGAAGCAAGCCGCGCGCATCGGGGCGATCGACGAACCCGATGCGAGCCAGTGCGGCGCTGCCGTCGAGGACGGTGCCGACGGTGCTGTCGGGCATCTGCTCGGGACGATCGATCACTAGAAGGTCGTGTCGCCGAGCGCGCCAGTGCATCGTGTGCGCGGCCTCGTCGGCGGTGGTGACGGTCGCGGCGGCGATGTGTCCGGGCGGCAGGGGGTGAATGCCGTGGCAGGCGAGCGCGCGTTGCCACATGACTTGGGCGCCCGAGTCGCGCACGACCACCAAGGCAGGTTGTCGAGTCGCGTGTATCGCGGCGATCACGAAGTCCAGCCGGGTGGCCTCGCGCAGTCCGCAGGTGATGCCGCGGCTGCCGTTCGCGAGCCAGGTGCACAACATCGGTGGGGCCGGCACCGGAGGACTCGGAATGGTCTCTTGCGGCAGCGAGGGCGACGCCACGCGATCGTCGAAGGGTAACCCTGCGGCATGTAGCTCTCGGCGAACGGCAAGACGCAGCCTGGCCGGGCCGCGCAAGTCGGGGCCGGCTCGGTCGGGGTCGTCGGCACTGCTTGGGTTGGCACTGCTGGGGGTGGCGCTGCTGGGGTTGGCTCTGTCTGGGTTGGCTCTGTCTGTGTTGGCTCTGTCTGGGCTAGCACTGCCGGGGTCAGCACTGCCGGGGTCAGCACTGCCGGGGTCACCTCTGTCGAGGCCAAACGGCGGTCTCAGAGCCGGCGGCCAACCCAGAACGCGCAGTTCGCCCGCATGGAGTAGCAGAGTCGTTCCGCGGTCGACAGATTGCATCGACTGCTATGTGCCCCGGAATCGGCCAGCGGTTGCGCCCATCGCGCACGAAGTCATCCAAAACGTTCCGATCGAGGTTCTGGCTCGTGTCGACGACCTCTTTGGACCAAGAAAAAAGCGGCAGCCACTCCGTTCAGTGGCTGCCGCCGAACCCACACTCCATGCCATGCAAGTTGGCTGCGCCGTCAACCGTCCTCGTCGCCTTGCTTTCGACTCGGGGATGGCCGGTCAGCCATTCTTGACACCCCGGTAATGACCACGACCGGGGCGAACCGGACAAGAGAATCGAAGATCGGCCAAGAAAGTCGCCGGGGCTCTTCCGGCCTGACCTGCCGGCCGAGGCAGCCACTGAGCCGCTGTCGCGGCGTTGCCAATTAGCGAGTTGCCGGGGGCCGCCGGCGATTCAGCCGCGACTCGCGGTCGCTGTGTGGGCCGCTTCGAGGATCTGCTCGAGGATGTCCTTCATCGACACGAGGCCTGTGACCCGCCGCTCGTGATCCGTCACAACGACGTGCTTCACGTTCCGGCGGCGCATGATCTCGACGGCGCGCTCGACCGATTCGTCGGCGCCAATGCACTGCACGTTGGTCGTCGCGATCGAAGCCAGCGGCTGCTGCAGGTCGACATCGCGCCGCAGCGCGCCAAACAGGTCCGTGCTGGTCACCAGGCCCAGCAGCCGGTCGTTCGAATCGACGAGCGGGAAGCAGTTGAACTTGCGCGCGACGAACTGCGTCAGGCACTGCTCGAACGTCGCGTCCTGCGACATGGTCACGACCGGGCTGCTCATCACTTCGCTGACGGGCAGATGGAGACGCTCCTTGGGAACCCAAGATGGAATGATGCTGCTGGTCGGCTGGAACCGACGCGAGGTCGCTTCGAGCAAGCGGCGCAACCCGACAAAGCTCTTCGTCAGCGTCAGGAACTCGCGCGCCGGGAACGAGAGCACGGTGGTCGGTTCGACCGCCACCGCCGTCGTCGCGCGCAC
>JBDSBS010000863.1:0-4232 GCA_039921435.1 Planctomycetota bacterium
CCTCGGCGCCCGCGGCCGCGTGTTGGCGCAACAGAGCGACCAGGCGCTGATCGCCGAACATCTCCAACTGGTCATCGGCGGCCTCGGTGATGCCGTCCGTGTAGAGCAGCACGACATCGCCCGGCTCAAGGCAGGTCGTGCACTCACCATACTCGACCTGATCGACGAAACCGAGCGGTGGACCGTTGCCGTCGATGCTCTCGACGACTCCCGTGCGAGCCCGAAACAACAGCGTCGGGTTGTGGCCCGCACTCGCCATCGTCATGCGGCGAGTCCCTCGCTCCAGCCGGACCATGACCGCCGTGATGAACATCCCGGTCGGGCCGACCTCTTGCACGGCGTGGTCGTTCGCCAGTAGGCTCTCGGGCATGCCGATCACCTGTTCGAGCCGCAGGCCCGAATCGGGCTTGCCAACCTCGCGCAGCACGTAGAGCGCACCCGCCGTTGCCTGCACCACGCTCGTGGCGAGGCTCAGCAAGCGCGCTAGACCGCTTCTGGCTCTTCTTCCTGGAACAGGATGATGCCTTCTTCGAGGGCCTGCAGGCTGGCGCAGTAGTTCTCGGTGGCTTGGCGCGACTCCTCGCTGAGTGTCAGGTTGACCAGTGCGGCCCCGTAGTGCGCGAGGGCGGCGGCCAGCAACGATCGTTCCTCCGCCAGCAGAGCGCGCCCCACCAGAAGCTCGCCGAGCACGTGCTTCCAAAAGCGAATCGGCAGGCGCTGCTGTGCCGGTACGGACCAGGCATCGCTCGCCGCCCCCACTGGCAGCTGGCAGCCCTCACCGACCGTGAACTGGAGACGCTGCCCGGTGCGCCCATCCGCGAGGCACAGCGCGAAGTCCACTCGAGGCAACAGGCGCCGCAACTCGAGGGCGAAGTCCCGTTCGAGATCGCCCTGCGAGCGACATGTGTGCAAAGCGGCAAACGCAGCTGCATCGCACCAGACGCTTTCGACCGTGTTCACCGACCCGGGCTCAGTTGGCCAGGTTCGCCAGCGTGGCGACCGCTTCGTCCATGGTCGCCGCGAGATCGTCCCGCACAGCCGACCAGGCCGGCTCGCTGAGCCCGAGCGCAGCGAGGTCGGCTGGCTGCACGACTCCCTTCGGTGCCCGGCCTGGCAAGTAGCCGATGCCACGTTCGTGGGCAACCGCGTCGGCCAAGCGCACCACGGCGATGGACCGCGCCGCAGGCTGCGCACCGTCGCCATGGTGATTCTTGATCACTTCCTGGACTTCGAGCGGCAGGTTCCACTTGGCCGTCACCAGTGCCCCCGCTTCCGTGTGGTCGATGCCGATCGCCTGCTGCTCGAGCTCGATCATGTCGCCCGTCGGTCCCGCCATGCGCCGATTCTCGTTGAGGTAGGTCACCAACAGCAGCTTGCCGATGTCGTGCAACAGGCCAGCCACGAACAGCTGCTCCGCGTCGTCGGCGCCCATCCTGCAGGCCTTCGCGAGCGCCTTGGAGCCCGCCGCGACACACACCGCATGCAACCACAGTCCCTTGGTGTCGTGCCCGTAGCACGAGTAATCGCGCTGCAAGAACTTGGCTGTGCTCGTCGCCAGCACGAGGCTGCGCACGCCGCGGAAGCCGAGCACCATCACGGCATCCTTGATCGTCCGGATCGTGCGGTTCAATCCATAGAACGGTGAGTTGACCATCGCCAACATCTTGGCGACGAGCACCGGGTCGTTCTGCATGAGCCGCTCGAGGTCGGCCGGCTCGGTTTCCTACTTGTTGAGCACGCCGAGCAGTCTCGCCACAAGGTCGGGCAGCGGTGGAATCAGCTCACTCTTGTGCAAGATCTCGCGCCGCGTCCGCTCCTGAAGTGCGAGATTGCCGAGAGTGGAATGGCTCATCGGGTTCCTCTGCTAGGGAATCCCCCAGGGTAGATTCCGGTTTTCGGATAGCAACCGGGTCGACCTTGACCCGTCTGTCTCACGCGCCCCGCCCGAGCCATACCACGGTTTCATCGACTCCGACAATCTCGAGCCTGGCCGGCGCCAAGACACTGCGGCGCAGGTAAAGCGGTCCGAGCGACGAACCGATAGCGTTCGCATGCTGTTCGGATCAAGCAACCACTGCGAACGGTACGCCCCGCCGCCCCCCACTGCCAACCCGCGTGTGGCACGCCATCGGCGGCGTCTTCCCACCGGCGTGCGATTCGCGATCGACGCTCTGCTCGGCGCCTCCCTGATGGTCGTCATGCACCTGTTCGTGATCCAGGTGTCGGTGGTCAAGGGCAACTCGATGGAGCCCTGCCTGCACGATGGAGATCGCCTGGTGATCGACTGTGTTTCCTACAACATGAGCGCAGTGGCGCGCGGCGATGTCGTGGTGCTGCGCTATCCGCGCAATCCCTCACTCGACTTCGTCAAGCGGGTCGTGGCCAAACCGGGCGACAGCGTCGCCATGCACAATGGCGAGTTGTTCGTCAACGACGAGGCGGCCGACACCTATGGCTGCATTGCAGACCACGAAGAACTGCCGGCCCTGACCGTGCCGCCAGACAACTTCTTCGTGCTCGGCGACAACCGGCCGATCAGCTGCGACTCGCGCGACTTTGGACTCGTGCGCCAGGAACTGATCAAGGGCAAGGTGCGCGTGCGCTTCTGGCCCTTGGTTAACGCCAAGGTCTTTTAGCGCCGCGCTGCAGCGACCTGAACTCGACCCACTAGTAGCGGTAGTGGTTCGGCTTGAACGGTCCGTCCGCCGACACACCCAGGTACTCCGCCTGCTTCTTGCTGAGCTTCGTCAGCTTGGCGCCGAGCTTGTCCAGGTGCAGACGCGCGACCTTCTCGTCGAGGTGCTTGGGCAGCGTGTAGACGCCCTTGTCGTAGTTCTTGTAGTTGTTGAACAACTCGATCTGCGCGATGACCTGGTTGCTGAACGAATTGCTCATCACGAAGCTCGGGTGGCCCGTGGCGCAGCCGAGGTTCAACAATCGGCCCTCGGCCAGCACGATGACGCCGTGGCCATCCGGGAAGATCCAGCGATCGGTCTGCGGCTTGATGTTCTCGCGCACGATGCCTTGGTGCTTGGCGAGACCAGCCATGTCGATCTCGTTGTCGAAGTGTCCGATGTTGCCGACGATCGCATTGTTCTTCATGCGCTTCATCTGATCGACGGTGATCACGTGGTAGTTGCCCGTCGACGTGATGAAGATGTCCGCGTAGCCGACGCAGTCCTCGAGCGTCAGGACTTCGTAGCCTTCCATCGCCGCCTGCAGGGCACAGATCGGATCGATTTCGGTGACGATGACGCGGGCGCCTTGGCCCTTGAGCGATTGGGCGCAGCCCTTGCCGACGTCGCCGTAGCCGCAGATGACGGCCACCTTGCCCGACAGCATGACGTCGGTCGCGCGCATGATGCCGTCGACGAGCGAGTGGCGGCAGCCGTAGACGTTGTCGAACTTCGACTTCGTCACGCTGTCGTTGACGTTCATGGCCGGGAACGGCAGCAAGCCTTCCTTCTGCAGCTGGTAGAGGCGGTGCACGCCGGTCGTCGTCTCCTCGGACACGCCGCGGATGCCGGGCTGCATCTTCGACCACTTGCCGGGCGTGCTGGCCATCGACTGCTTGAGGCACTTGAGCAGCTCGACCCAGTCTTCGCCGTCATCCTTCTTGGCGGCGGGCACCTTGCCGGCCTTCTCCCACTGAGCACCCTTCATGACCATCATCGTCGCGTCGCCGCCGTCGTCGAGGATCATGTTGGGGCCATCGCGGCCTGGCCACGTCAGCGCCTGCTCCGTGCACCACCAATACTCGACGAGCGTCTCACCCTTCCAGGCGAACACCGGCACGCCCATCGGCTTGTCGACGGTGCCCTTCGGCCCGACGGCGATCGCGGCAGCGGCATGGTCCTGCGTGCTGAAGATGTTGCACGAAGCCCAGCGCACTTCGGCGCCGAGTTCGACGAGCGTCTCGATGAGCACGGCCGTCTGGATCGTCATGTGCAGCGAGCCCGTGATGTAGGCGCCCTTGAGCGGCTGCTTCTTGCGGTTCTCGTCGCGGATCGCCATGAGGCCGGGCATCTCGACCTCGGCCATGCGGATCTCCTTGCGGCCGTACTCGGCCAGACTGAGGTCCTTGACCTTGAAGTCGGCGGCGCCGATCGACTTGGCGCCCGTCTTGGCTGCCGGGATGGGATTCTTCGTCTTCGGGGTATTGGTGGATGTCATACGTGTTTCTCTTTTCGGGTCGGAATTGTCGGGAAGTGAATCAGGCCGCGCGGTCTTGG
>JBDSBS010000864.1:0-11606 GCA_039921435.1 Planctomycetota bacterium
AGACGACGATGCCTTCGCGCGGCTTCTCCTTGGCGGTGTCGGGCAGGATGATGCCGCCCTTGGTCTTGTCGTCGGCAGCGACGCGCTTGACGAGGACGCGGTCACCAAGGGGGGTCACGGTGGCGGACTTGGTCTTGGACATGGGTTCAGTTCCTAGTGGGTACGGTGTCTTGGAAAGGCGGTATGTCGGGGAAGCGATGGTCGGGGAAGCGATGGTCCGGGAAGCGATGGTCCGGGAAGCGACGTGTCGGGGAAAGGGAGGGTGCTGGGCTCGTCAGCGGCGCGGGGGTGCTGGGGGCGAACCAGCAGGCGGGCTACTCGGCGGCAGATGGGCAGGCGGGCTACTTGGCGGCAGATGGAGCAGAGGCCAACCGGGCAGTGGCGAGCTGCGGTGCGGCGTCACTGGGCCACCGAAGTGTGCCGAGATCAGCTGCTGCACGGACTGGCGCAGGCGTTCGAGTTCGAGCGGCTTGCGCAGGAAGGTGAAGAACCCCGCGTGCCGCGCGGCCGTCGCATCGTCGGCGGAGGCGAGCCCCGACATCAGGATCGAAGGCATTGGGCGAATCGAGGCGAGCTGCTGGAACAGCTGTAGCCCCGTCATGCCAGGCAGGTGGAAGTCGAGGATCGAGAAGTCGAACCGCTGTCGCCGTGCCATCACCACCGCTTCGCTGCCAAAAGCCGTGGCGGCGACGTCCCAACCGTGGCTGGCGAGGAAATCCCAGAGGCAGCACCTCAGGGAATCGTCGTCCTCGACCAGGAGCACACGGAAACTCTGTTGCATTGGGAAGTGGCGGGAGGATGCGAGCGGTCTGCGGGGGGCGCGCAGAGAGCAACCCATGTGCCGCTGCCCGTCGGCATACGTAAGACCATGCAAAAAAGCATCTTGCGATATCATGGTCCGATGCGACCCGCGCCGGCGTGAAGCCAAAATGTCAGGGGGGCGGCGGAGGCGTCCTGCCAACTTGGCGCACGCAGGGATCGTCAGGCGCGGCAGCGCGGCGCCCGGTCGCGGCGGCATACACCCGGCGACGGCGGGTCACCCGAGACCGAGCGAGCCTTCGAAGTGCCGTGCGATCCAGGCCGTCTGGGTTTGGTCCGCGCGGTCAGCGCTCGTCGTCCTTTTCTTCCTCCTCCTCTTCCTCTTCTTCTTCCTCGTCGCCGTCCTTGTCGTCCTCTTCCTCGTCTCCCTCAGCGTCTTCGAGGTAGTCGTCGAACTCCTCCTCCACCGCCTCCTCGGTGTCGTCGGCCTCAGCGTCTTCGTCGTCGTCCCAATCGTCCTCTTCCTCTACGTCACCTTCGTCGTCTTCGTAGGACGCGAGAATGCGGTCCCAGTCCGCAACCTCGATGGTGTTGTTGCAGACCAGACAGACGCTGTCGTTGTCGCGAAGGTCCTCGAGTTCGTCGAGCTCGCGGTAGACCTTGCCGCATTCGCGGCACCGGACGATCTTGCCCATGGGTATCGGCTTTCAAGTGGGGGCGAAGCCCCGGGGACGCTGCCGATGCATACCGACTCCCTGGTGCAAGGCAATGCCCCTGGTGGGGATTCTTTTTAGCCAAGCCGTGAGCCGCCCCGGCGTGGCAAGGGTTTGGCAGGTCCCGTCGGATTGGTGGTACGTTCGAAACCCGCGCCGGCGAGCCCCTGCGCGCGTGCTTGGTTCTCGTTCCAGGGCAGGCGCGCTCCGTTGACCGCGGTGGCCGCGGTGCGGCGGATACGCCGAGCGCGGCACGCGGCCGGAGGTCGGATCCGCTGGGCGGCTCGTGGCCATCTGCCGGCCGAGGAACCTGTCGATGGCATGGCGGCAAACACTCCGCCCGGAGGTCGCGCCCGGTTCTCGCTCGATAGGGGCAGGGCATGACCACTGCCGTGGTGTTCGCCTTTGCCGTCGCCGACGGCCTGCCGCCCGTGGTTGGGGCCGCTCCGTACGACGTGTTGGCGCGGCAGCTGCCGCGCATCCTCGTCACGCGGCTCAACGGCGGCGGCGATCGCGGCGTGCGCTTCTTCCCGTTCCTCGGGCACGTCGATGGTCAACGAAACTTCCTGCGCCTGAACGACCTGTTTGCGCCCGAGGTGTTGGGGCAGTTGCACAAGCAGCGCGAAGTCCGACTTTTGTGCGATGGCATGTTCCGTCCCGGGATCCTGCAGTGGCGCCTGATCGACGGCGCGACCGCGAAGGTGCTCGTCGGCGGCGAAGTGCCGTTCGATGCGCGCCAGCCGATCGATTGTCTGACGCGCATCGAGTTCGAGATGATGGGTGCGCTCGACTGGGTCGGTCGGCCGCACGCACCCTATGCACTCGCTGGCGAAGCGCTGGGTTGGTTTCTCGTTCTCAAGGATTCGCTCCTGCGGCGCGAGGCCAACTTGCCCGATCCGGTGCCCGATCCGCTGCGACCGGCGCGCCGGTGCATCGAGTTGAGTGCCGCCAGCGTAGACGTGCAGCAGCTCGTGCTCGACTTCGCCGGAGTGTTGTTGCGTCGCGGTGAAGAAGGCCCCGAAGTCGGTCGGCTCCTCGCCGCGTTCGCTGACGTCGGTGAAGGCAGCGTTGCAGTGCTCGAGCGGCTCGCGGCCTTGCTGCTGGCCGCCGGTGACGAAGCGTGCGCGACCGACGTTGCGGCGCGCGCCGCCCGTTTGGCTCCACACCTGCCCGAACTCGTGGAACGCGCCGCGGCGCTATTGTTTCGTCTCGGGCGAGATGGCGAAGTGCGTGAGATCGTCGAGCTGGCCGTGCAGCGCAACGTCGCGAGCCCGGCGGCCCTGGCGCAACTCGCGGCCGTCTGCGACCGGCAAGGTGATATCGCCGCGCGCGATGGTTTGGTGGCGCAGCTTGCGGCACTGCCAGACCTGCCGGGTCCCGTGGCGCGCCTCGTGGTGTCGTTCTTGCTCGACGGCGAACGTGCGGCGCTGGCGCGCGTCATCGTGCAGCGGGCGATCGACAAGGATCCGGGCCAGTCGATGTTGCACTTCGAGCTGGGGCGCGCGTGTCTGTTGCTCGACGACCATGAGGCGGCGGGTGTGGCGCTGCGTCGGGCCTTGGCGATCGGGCTCGTTCCGGCCATCGCCACGCAGGCGCAGCGGTTTGTGCGGCTGTCGTCGGCGCCGGGGCTCTGGGCCGGTGTGCAGCGCGCCGATCGCGCGATTGCGGCAGGCGACCATGCTTGGGCGCTCGCCTCATTGCGCGAGCTGTTGTATCGGCATAGGCGCGCGGCCGAGCTATGGTTCTTGTTTGGGCTGGTGAACCACAAGCTGGGGCAGTCGCGCCGCGCCGAACGCGCGCTGCGTCGGGCGCTGCGCTGCGATGGCGATTTGGGCGAAGCCCACAACCGGCTCGGCATCTTGCTGATCGGCAAGGGTCAAGTGCAAGCAGGGCTGGCGCACTTGGAACGTGCACACGAGCTGGCACCCGCCGATTCGTCGCCGCTGTTGCACCTCGCGCAAGCGCACGCGTTGCTCGGTCAACAGGCCGAGGCGCAGCGCCACTTGGAGGCTGCGCGGCGCGCGGGAGCGGAGCCGGGTCTGCTCGAGGCGGTTCGGCGCGAATTGCTGGCGCGGGGCGCGTAGGAGGCCCCATGAAGAGACAATGAAGAGACCCAGGGTGCGAGACTCCGAAGCTTGCAGCATGGCATACCTTGACAAGGTGTGTCACCCCTGCCCACCCCTGCCCAAGCGTGCGCTGGCCGCGAGCCTGCGCTAGAACAACGCGCCGCCGATGAGTCCCGACCCGCTTCTCGCCTACTGCGCACGCTTCCCGATCACGGAGCACTGCAACTACCTGGTCAACAACTCGCTCGGCGCGATGCCGAGTGCGGCGCGAGAGAGCATGGCGCAGTTCCTCGGCGAATGGGAAACCCGCGGCGTGCGCGCCTGGGGCGATGGCTGGTGGACGCTGCAGGAAAAGGTTGCCGATCAGGTTGCGATGGTGCTAGGCGTGCCGAGCGGCAGTGTGACGATGCATCAGAACGTCGCGGTCGCGCTCGAGATGATCCTGTCGTGCTTCTCGTTCGACGGCGCGCGCAACAAGGTCGTCTATGCCGACCGAAACTTTCCCTCCGACCAATACATCTACGAAGCGCGAGCTCGGCAGGGTGCGCGGCTCGTGCGCGTGCCAGCGGCGAGCGACGGCTTCTCGACCGACGGCCAGCAGATTGCCGATGCGATCGACGACAAGACTTTGCTCGTCGCGATCGACCATGTGATGTTCCGCAGCTCGGCCGTCGTCGACATCGCGCCGATCGTCGAGAAGGCGCACGCAGTCGGCGCGTTCGTTGTGCTCGATGTGTTCCACTCGGTTGGCACGCTGCCGCTGCGTTTGCACGAATGGGGCGTGCACGCGGCCGTCGGCGGCGCGCTCAAGTGGCTGTGTGGCGGCGCTGGCAACTGCTTCCTCTACGTGCGGCCCGATGTGACCAAGTCGCTGCAGCCGCGATTCACGGGCTGGGCGGCCCACAAGCAACCGTTCGCGTTTTCGCCCGACGGCCAGGACTACCGCGACGACGGCGGGCGCTTTGCGACGGGCACGCCCAACGTGCCAGCGCTCTACGCGGGGAAAGAAGGCATCGCGATCGTGGCCGAAGCCGGTCTGCCGGCGATCCGCGCGCGCAGTCAGAAGCTGACGACGCTGTTGGTCGACGAGGCGAAGCGCAAGGGCTTTGGCATCAAGTCGCCGCCCGCCGCCGAACGGCGCGGCGGCCACGTCGCGCTCGATGTGCCGCACGGCTACGCGGTCTGCCAAGCGCTTGCCGCGCGCGAGATCGTCGTCGACTTTCGGCCCGATGCAGGGCTGCGGGTCGCGCCGCACTTCTACAACACCGAGGACGAGGTCAAAGCCGCAGTGCGCGCCATCCGCGAGATCCTCGACGGCCGCGAGTACGAACGCTTCCTGCAGCAGGCGCGCAAGCCAGGCTGAGCCCGCTCCACCCCACGACCAATGCGCATCTGGGACATCAGCCAACCGATCGAACCCGCGACGGCGCCGTTCCCCGGCGACACGCCGTTCTCGCAAGAATGGGTGCTGCGGCAGGAGAACGGCGATTCGTGCAACGTCAGCACGATCCGCATGTCGGTGCACGTGGGTACGCACACCGATGCGCCCTTGCACTTCGAACTCGATGGTGCGGACATCGCGAGCGTCGATCTGCGGCGCTACCTGGGCCGCTGCCGCGTCGTCGACGTGCGCGGGGTGGGCACGCCGCCGCTGATCCCCGCTGCCGCGCTCACTGCCGAGATGCTCGCTTCGGCCGAACGCGTGCTGTTCCGCACGCGCGAACGGCAGGACCATCGCGTCTGGGATCAGGGTTTCACGGCGGTCGGGCCCGATGCAGCGCGCGCACTCGTCGCCGCGGGCATCCAGCTCGTCGGCATCGACACGCCGAGCATGGACCACGCTGACAGCAAGGAACTCGACGGCCACCACGTGCTCTGCGCGGGCGGCGTCGCGATCCTCGAGAACATCGATCTGACGAACGTTCCCGCTGGCGACTACGAGCTCATTGCGCTGCCGCTGCGCATCGTGAACGGTGACAGCAGCCCCGTTCGTGCCATTCTGCGCGAACTTCGAGAGACTCCTTCCGCATGAGCAAGCGCCCAGTCAATCCCGCGGACCTCGCTGCACCGGTGGGCTTCGCTCACGCCTGGCTCGTCGAGCACGGCGAGCAGCGCACGCTCTACCTCGCGGGCCAGTGTGGCTACGACGCGGCAGGCAAGGTCGAAAACCCGGGCGACTTGGTCGCGCAGCTCGACAAGGCGCTGGGCAACATCGGCTGCGTGCTGCGCGAAGCGAAGATGACGTTCGCCGACGTCGTGCAACTCAACTTCTACGTGACGAGCCGCGACGACTACGCGACTGCGCGCAAGTCGTTCGGTGCGGTCTGGAAGCGCCACTGTGGCAAGCACTACCCCGGTATGGCGATGTTCCAGGTGGTGTCGCTGTTCGATCCGGATGCGCGCATCGAAGTGCAGGGGATCTCCGCGCAATGACAACTTGCGGCCGCGGATCGACGTTCGTCAGCGCAATGATCGCTATGGTGCTGCTCGGAGCATGTGCGGCCGATGCGCCGGCGGATACGTCGTTCGACGAGAGCAAGGGCCTGGCCGTCGTCGATATTGCCGGCGACGGCTTCGTGCGCTACGAAGGTCGGCGCGTGCCACTCGAGGCCGTCGTGCTCGAGCTGCGTCAGCACACGCGCGCGATGCCGCGCGAGGACATGCTGCAGTTCGTCGTTCGCGTTCGCGTGGACAGCCAGGAGCCCGGCAGCGAGGCCGAGCGGTGGGCGATGCGCGACAAGAGTCGGCTCGTCGACGAACTCTATGTCATGGGCGTGCGGCACGTCCGAAACCAGTAGGCTCGAGAACCAGTACCCAAAGCAACCGTGAGCCTGCTCCACCGCCACCTGCCGCCCGAACTGATCGTTTTCGACGTCGACGGCACGCTGCACGACACGTTCCGTTGGTGGTCGCCCGTCATCCGCGCGGGTCTGCAGCGCTTCGCCGAACAGAACGGCCTCGACATCCCGATGCCGAGCGACGCCGAGGCCGAGGCCGTGGTTGGCATGCGCGACGCCGGTGTCTGGGCGCCGTTCTTGCCCGAAGGCCACAAGCACCGTTGGAACGACCTGCGCTGCGTCGTGCTGCCGATGGAGGTCGAGATGGTCAGCAGCGGCGAGGACTTCCTGTTCGACGGCGTGCGCCCGCTGCTTGCGCATCTGCGCCGCATCGGCGTCAAGGTGGCGCTCGCGAGCAATTGCCGCCGCACCTACATGGGGGCGATGCAGCAGGGTCAGGGGTTGGCCGCGGCGACCGATTGGCAATACTGCCTCGACAGCCCCGGCGTGGAGACCAAGACGGACATGCTGCGGCTCGCGCGGGAAGGGGCTGGTGCGGAGCGTGTCGTCATGGTCGGCGACCGCGAGCCGGACCTCGAGGCGGCGCGGGCGCTCGGGTGGCCGTTCGTGTGGCGGCGCAATGAGCGGTGTCAGTTGCATGAGAGCGAGATGGTTTGGGATGGTGAGCCGGACCAGTTGCTCGAGGGGCTCGGTCTGGAGCGGCTCGGCTGATCGGCTCCTCACATGACGCGCACATCTCGCTCGGGCCGCGAGGTCAAAGCGCAGAGCCGTCTGGATGCCTCGCGACGAGCCTGAGCTGAGCGGGTCTCGTCCGAGCCGCTCGTCGCGAGCACTCGCGCGGTGTGCGGAGAATGTGGCTCGGAGACTCCGCTGGGGCTGATCAGGAAACGCCGCAGCGAGCGCGACGCAGGTTGTGCGAGTTCTGACGACGAGGCATGCGCGGTACTCAAAGCACCCACAGCATGGGTGGTTTGACGCGCTTGCCGAGTGTTTTCCCGCGCCAAGCCTCGCGGTAGGATGGAGCCAATGGGAACACACGCATGCACGTTGGCGGCGCTCGTCACGGCTCTGCTCGGTGGCGTCTCGACGGCACAGGTGAAGCTTGGGGAACCGCCGCCTGAGTTCATGTTTGGGACCGTCTGGAACAACGGCCCGAAGAGCTTCGCCGAACTCGCTGGTAAGGTCGTCATCGTCGAGTACTCGCATTCCAAGCACGAGGTGTGCAAGCAGAGCGTTCCGCACTTCAACGAACTGCACAAGAAGTTCGCCGCGCGCGGACTGCTCGTGCTCGGCGTGTCCTCCGAGCCCGAGGCGATGATCCGGGATCAGTTCGTCAACGGCATGGGCGCCGTCTATCCGTGGGTCAAGTCCAACGACTTTGCCGAGAAGTGGAAGGTCACATACCTGCCGAGCTGCTACTGCATCGATGCCTATGGCAACGTGCACTCACTGGCGGATTGGTGGGTGCCGGACGAGGCGACCATCGAGGAACTGCTGCAGGACTTGCCGCTGCCGCCGGCATTGCCGGCAGGCAGGCTCTACGACCCGATGCGCGTGATGTGGGCGAAGTCGGAGTTCAGCAAGCTGCACGAGCGGATCGAGAAGCTGATGGCGACGAAGCTCGATGCGGACGTGCGCGAAGCGCTCACGGGCCAGATGACCGCAATCGCTGAGCGGCAGGCGAAGCGCGTCGAACGCGTGACCCAGATCAGTGCCAGGCCTGACTACTGGTCGGCGGCCAGCGAACTCGAGCGCATCGAGAAGAATTGGGCCGGGCTGTCGCCGGCGTTGGCTGCCCGCAAGGAGCTCGACCGGTTTGTGGCCGACCCCAAGATCAAGGCCGAACTGGATGCCGGCAAGGCGCTGCAGAAGCTGATGTCGGGCGTCGACACGAGCCGGATCCCGGCGCTGCGCAAGGTGATCGGCGACCTCGACAAGTTCCGCCGGAAGTACAAGGGAACGTGGGCCGGCACGACCGCGGACGCTCACCACACCCGGTTGTGCGCGCGCCCCGACGGTTCGTGAGCTGATGGGCCGAAGGTGAGGCGCTGTCCGCGCGCGAGCGGTGCGAGCGACTCGCCCCGGAACTCCTGGTCTGATCGGCCCGCGCGCCGTTGGCACGAACACAACCGGGCCATGCGCCGGGGATTTGCAATACACTGAAGCGCGCGCCGTAGCGGCGCCCCTTTCCCTCGAGGCTGCGCATGGAACTGTCGTACATCCTGGTCCCCATCTTCGTCTTCGTGCTGCTCAAGATGATTTTGGATCAGCGGGCCAACGCGCGCAGCGACAACGTGCACCTGCTCGAGGAGGCGCTCAAGAACCCTGCCCTCGATCGCGCCACGATCGAGTCGCTGACCTATCAGCTCACCGGCAGCCGGCCGCCGCGCGCCGGCGGGCCGAGCCGCCTCATGGCGACCGTGCTCGCCATCGGTTGGATCGCGCTGTTCACGGGCATCGCGCTCTGGGTGCTCGGTGAGATGACGAGGGAGATGAATGTCACCGCTGGCGGCGTCATCACGGCGGTCGTCGGCTTCGCCCTCGTCACCTATCCGTTTGCTCTGCGCGAACTCGATGCGCGGCGGGTCGGGCAGTAGTCCAGCAGGCAGTAATCCAGCAGGGCAGTAGTCCAGCAGGCTTGCCATGAACGTTCGCGAACTCGCTCTCTTCGGTCTCTTCCTGGGTGTGCTCACCATGCTCGTGACGTGGGTCGTGAGTTGGGCGAAGCGGCGCCATCAGATGCAGAAACAGCGACTCGACGTGCTGCAGCAAGCCTTGCAGCATTCGGCACTCGACGCCGCGACCCGCGCCGAGCTCTTGCGAGTTCTCGTGCACGAACACGAGGGCGCTTGGTCACTGGTGCGAATCGTGCGCGCCATCTGGTTTGGCGGCGGTTGGACCATGTTCATCGTCGCCGGCGGCATGTTGGCCGCAAGCGCGGCGCGCATGGTGCGCGGCGTGGACATGAACATCGTGCTGCCATTGGCACTGGTCGGTTTCGCGATGGTGTCGCTGCCGGTCGCCTGGAACGAACTGAAGTTTCGCCGTCAGGCACAGCCCACGTCGAACTGACTCCGTGATTCACCCAGCCGGCCCGGTGACAGCGAGCGTGCCCGCCGGTTTGATATCCGCGTGACGCTGCCCGACTGCGCCGAACTCGAACGCCGCACGGCCGAGCTGCTCGCCCAGTGGCGCGTCGTGCACACCGCCGTGCGCGTGCTGTGGAACGATCGCCTGACGACGACCGCCGGGCGCGCGTTCTTGCGCAACGGCTGCATCGAGCTCAACCCGACGCTGCTCGTGCGTGCTCCCGACCAGATCCCCGTGGTGCTCACCCACGAAGCGGCCCACATCGCCGCGTTCCGCCTGTTCGGCGCCAACATCCCTGCGCATGGCCGACACTGGCGTTCGCTGATGCGGCTGGCCGGCCTGCCGCCCGACGTGACGCACAAGATGCCCGTCACCAAGTTGCGCCGCGGCCGCCGGCGCTACGTCTACCTGCGGGTCTGCGACGCCTGCGGGGCACGCTCGATCCAGCCCTCGGTCCGCTACGGCCGATGCCACGGCTGCTCGGCGCGCGACAGATTCCTCGTCATGAAGGCGCCCGCGAACGCGCTGGGTCGCGCCGCCCTCGAGCGGCTGTCGCTGGCCGATGTGCGCGCTTCGTTCGGCTAGGCGGCGTCCGGGGTTCCGGTTCGAGCTGCGCCAGCATAGTCTCAGAGTTCGTGAGCCGACCCATCGACGTCTTCGAAGAGATCGTGCGCCTGCGGCGCGAGGGCATTCCTGCCGCCCTCGCGACGATCGTCGGCACGCGCGGATCGACACCGGGCCGCACGTGCATGCGCCTTCTGGTGCTCGCCGACGGCACGTTCCTCGGCACGGTCGGCGGCGGTTGCCTCGAGGCCGAGGTCTACGACACGGCGCTGCAGGTGCTAGCCTCTGAACAGCCGCGTTCGTTGACGTTCCGGTTGACCGAGCAGGACTCCCCTGACTCGGGTCTCATGTGCGGCGGCGAGGTGACGATCTTCGTGGAACCGATTACGACCCCTTCTCTGTGGATCTTTGGCGGCGGCCACGTCAGCAAGGCGCTGGGGCAGGTAGCGGCCCTGGCAGGATTCCGAGTCGTGGTCGTCGACGATCGCGCGGACTTTGCCACCGCGGCCCGCTTCCCCGAGGCGCAGGAGACAGTCGTGGCACTCTACCCTGAGGCCGTGGCGGGCATGCCCATCCGCCAGAACAGCTACGCCGTGGTCGTCACCCGCGGGCACCGCGAGGACGGGGTCGTGCTGGAGGCGTTTGGCCGCCGGTTCGCGGCCGGCGATCGGTTGCGCTTCCTCGGCATGATCGGCAGCAAGACCAAGCAGGCGTTGCTGTGGAAGCACCTGCGGTCCCTGGGCATCCTAGACGAGTTCCTGGCCACCGTGCGCACGCCGATGGGGGCCTACCTCGGCGGCCGCAGCCACGAAGAGATCGCCGTCTCCGTCGTGGCCGAGCTGATCGCTGTACGGCGGCTTGGTCGCGACATGGCCGCTACCTGGGATCACCGCCAGAAGCCCAAGGGCCGCAGCGAGGGCGTTCGCGAGCTGCCGGCTGCCGGGGCGTGAAGTGTCGGCCGGCCAAGATCGGCACGGGTCATCGAACCGCCTGACGCACGCGCCGTTGTCTGGGCGGCGGCATGTCGGCATGATGTTCCGCCCCTGCTTTCCGTAGACCCACGCCGGCCCATGAAGTCGAGACTCCCAGCTGCATCCCTGCTCGCCCTTGCCTGTGCTGTTCCTGCGTTTGCGCAGGAAGATCAGGTCACCAAAGTCGACGGCACGACGATCGGTCCGATCCGCGTGCAGAGCTACGACGTGCGCAACCTGCGCTACACGAAAGGTAGCAGCACCGACAGCCTCTCGAGCGACCAGATAGCCCATCTGGATCTCGTCAAGTTCAAGGAGACCTTCCGCCGCGGCCTGCGCGACCCCGATCTGATGCTGACCGTGGCGCGCGAGCAGCTCGAGGCCAAGAACATGCTGCTGGCGCAGCTGGGCTTCGTTGGTGCATCGGCGCGGTACTTCGACTCCGACCAGGCGCCAAAGGCGGTCGCGGCGCTCGACGAGCTGCAGAAGGCGATCCCCGAAGCCGGCGTGCTGCCCGAGGTCTATCGTCAGAAGTTCGAGTACTACATCGGGCTCGGCGCGAAGGGAGCGCCCAGCGCGACGCAAGTGGCGAAGAAGTACCAGGCCGAAGCGATCGGCGGCGCCTGGCCGGCGGGCTTTGCCACC
>JBDSBS010000865.1:0-4666 GCA_039921435.1 Planctomycetota bacterium
CCGCCGCACCTGCCGACCAAAGCGGCGAGCGACGTCGGCTTGCGCGTCCTTGCCAAGGCTCATCGTCCGCAGCGACTCCTCGAACAGATGGAGAGTCTCCTCGCGCATGGCAGCGGCGCCGGCGGCGAGTGGCGAGCGCTTGCCAAGATGCCGACGCACGTCCGCCCTCAGCGCTGCCGCGGCCTCGCCTGACATCGCGGCGACGCGCTGCACCAGAGTCGCGGCGTTCTGCTCGCTGGTGGCTGCGACCGCCCACGCAATGCCGCCGGGCTCTTGTTGCAGGTGGTGGGCGAGGGCGAGCAACGAATGCACGGCCTCGACTACGTGCTCAGGCTCGCGATCGGCGATCGCTTGCAGACCGCGGGCCACCGCGAGCTTCTCGAGCGCCCGGATCGGCATGAACAGCCTGCTCATGAACTCGGTCATCGCAAACTCACCTTCCGTGCGCGCCCCGACGCGATGGAATCGGCAACGCTCTTCGGCTGTGGCCACGTTCCACTCGTCGAAGACCGGCTTGGCCGATGCGACCGCCGTTCTCCACTCCGCACCAACCGCATCCTCGGCCTTGACCGACAGGTCCTCGGGCTCCGGGAAGGTCTCGGGCAGCCGTTCCATGTCTTGGCCGAACAGGGCCCGCATGCGCTCGGCGATCCTGCGGTAGCTCACTGCCGCATCGGGCTTCGACAGGTCCGCGAGCGAGAACTCGCGCACGTGGAACTCGCGCCCATCGCCGGCCTGGAACGTCGCGCGCAACGTTGCCCCATCGACGTCGTGCGTCGCCGAGAGAAACAGACAGCTGTGCATTTCGCCCGCATCGAACACGAGTCCCGGCACGGGCACCGCATTGGTCTCGATCACACTCTGCGCCAACGGCGAGGTGATCAACTCGGGCACGTCGTAGCCGGCGAGCGCCTTGCTCGGATGCAAGATGACGCGACTGCGATGCACATCACCGCCGACGAGCACGACGCCGCCAATGCGCTGCGCGCCCATCCAGCCGAGCAGCGCGTCGCGCTCGGGCAGCCAGTTGCCCCAACAGTCCTTCTTGTCGGGCCGCACGCCGCCGTTCCAGACCATGCCGCAGGCAAGCACCTTGAACGCCGCCGTCGATCCGCGCAGACCGCGCTGCAGCCACTCCGTCTGGACCCTTCCCAGCAGCGAACGTTCGCCAGGAGCCAACACCGAAGTCTCGGTGTCCGCGAAGCTGCGCGTGTCCAACAAGAACACTTCGATCGGCCCGCGGCGGAAGCTCGTGAAGATGCCGTTCGTGCCGTTGCCGTAGCCAGCGTGCGCGTGGTACTCGAGAAACACCGCGCGCGCCGTCTCGCTGCCCTGCACGGCGCCAAACTGGTCGTTGGCCGCGTAGTCGTGGTCGTCCCATGTCGACCACGTCGGGATCGCGCTCATGGCGGCACGCACCGGTGCGAACTCGAAGAACGCGCGGTAACGGCGGCGGCGCCCGGCGGTCGTGCCGTCGTCGATGTAAGGCGTGTCGCCGAGCAGCACGAGTGCCTGCGGCCGGCGCGCGAGGATCTGGCCCCAGATCGGCTGCTCGGGGAACGTCTTCTCGTTCGAACACGAACCAAACGCGATCACACCGGCGCTGCTGTCGTCGGGCGTCGCCGTCGTGATCGGCACTGCGCTGCGCGCGTGCACGACCTGGTCGCCGCGTGTGATCCAGAAGTCGTAGGCACTGGCGGGAGTCAGCCCGCCTTGGTGAAAGCGAAGCGTGAGGTCGCCCGCCGGCATCGCTTCCGATGTGCACGTGAAGGCGCTGCCGTCGACGAGGCTCTGCAGGCGCAGTGTGTAGGTGCCGGCTTCGCCCGCGCGAGCCCAGACGTGCAGCGACGTCGCGTCATTGGGACCCAGCAGAGGGCCGTGCGTGAGCAGCGCTGGCGCCTCCTGTGCAGGCAACACGAGACTCGCACACAACAGCAGCGAACTGCGCAACGGACGAAGCGGTCGCATGGGCGCCAGCATGGCGACGCGGTGTGGCCACGTCACCATCGACCTTCCTGCGCCGAGTTCGTCGATAGCACCCACGCACATCGGCCGTGGTAGACCCATACAGGCTACGACCGCTACACTGCCGGCGATGGCACGGCTCGCCGAATGGCTCCTAAACGCGCTGCCCGGCGGTTACGGGCGCCGGCTCTCTCGCGAGCAACGAATCTACGCCGAAGCGACCCAGGTTCACGACCTGCCGCCGATCTTCCACTACTGGTCACACAACTACGTGCGGCCGATGCTGCTCGAACTGGGCGCCGACAACCCCGACGTGTTCTTCGCCCGCCACCTGCGCGAGAGCGCCCAACGCACTGGGTCCAAGCGCGCCAGGTTGCTCAGCATCGGCGCCGGCAACTGCGACACCGAGGTCCGCATCGCCCAGGAGTTCGTGCGTTCGGGTTGGCGGGAGTTCGAGATCGAGTGTCTCGAGCTCAATCCCAAAATGCTCGCACGCGGCCGCGGGATGGCGCTCGCCCACGGGCTCGACGACCACCTCGTCTTCCAACAGGGCGACTTCAATCACTGGCGGTCGAAGCGACAGTACGACGGCGTCATGGCCAACCAATCGCTGCACCACGTCACGCGGCTCGAACACCTGTTCGACCAGGTGCGGGATGCGCTCGCCGAAGGCGCCTGGTTCTTGACCAGCGACATGATCGGCCGCAACGGCCACCAGCGCTGGCCCGAGGCACTAACCGAACTGAACGGCTTCTGGCGCGAGCTGCCGGAGTCCCATCACTACAACCATCTGCTGCGGCGCGCGGAGCCTGACTACGTCAACCACGACTGCTCGAGCGAGGGCTTCGAAGGTATCCGCGCCCAGGACGTGCTGCCTCAGTTGCTCGAACGCTTCTCGTTCCCCGCCTTCGCCGCCTTCGGCAACGTGATCGACGTGTTCGTCGACCGGTGCTTCGGCCCCAACTTCTCGCTCGACGCCGAGTCGGACCGCGCCTTCGTCGACCGCGTGCACGCGCGCGACGAAGAACTGCTGCGCTGTGGCACGATCACCCCGACGCACATGTTCGCCGTCATGTCGCGCGAAGCGGAGCCGGTGCGGGTGCACTCGCGTGGTCTCTCACCACAACGCTGCGTCCGGCGCGTTTGACACGCACCAGGAACACGCTCACGATCTGCCAAACCGTCTCGAGCCCCCTACAACTCGCCAACACCCCATGCACACTCACCTCCACCTGGCGGCTGTTTCTCTGCTCCTCGCACCACTCTGCGCCCAGGACTTGCTGCACTACAAGTTCGACGAACATTGCGGCGCCGAGGTCGTCAACTTCGCCGCTGGCTCGGCCACGGGCAACGCCACGATCGTGACCACGTTGCCGGGTGGAGCCACCGCGGCGCGCACGCCTGGCCAATTCGATCACGCTCTAACCGGGACGATTTATCCGCTCGGCGGCGGCAACACGTTCCGCAACTCGGGTTGGGCTCCGAACACGGTCACGGGCAACCTGTCGTTCTCGATGTGGATCCGCAACCGACCCGGCAATCCGACGGCGATCGGCTTTGGCTATCTGTTTGGTGCCAGCGGCACCGGCGCCAACTCCCGACTCTTCACGGGCACGTCGGGCAAGATGTTCTTGTCCGGCCTGCCGAGCAGCGTCACGAGCGTGGCGGACCTGACGACCCTGCTCAACAGCGGCTGGGTGCACATCGCATGCACGGTCGATTCCACGGCACTGCAGGCGATCTGGTACATCAACGGCGTCGCCGATCCCGCCGTGACCCTGAGTGCGCCCGTCTCGATCAGCGGCACGGACTTCTCGATCGGCTCGCGAAACAACGCGGGTTCGAGCCTCTCACCGCTCGATACCGACGAGTTCCTGCTGACCCAGATCGTGTGGACGCCCGCCCAAGTGCTCGCCCTTTCGCTGGCGCCGCGGGCAGGCGATGGCGACTACACGTCGGGCATCCTCACGCAGTGCGGCGCTGGCAACGTCACGCTCGGCAGCGTGGGCGGGGCACCGGCAGCCGGCAATCTCGCCTACGCCCTCCAGGTCAGCGCGACGACTCCGAGTCTGTTCCTGCTGCTCGCTGGCTTCGACAAGTGCAACTACGCCGGCGCGATTCCGCTGCCGCTCAACGGCACACCGCTGCTGCCGCTGCTCAACGGGTGTTGGATCCTGGCCGACGCACCGGTGATCCTCAATGGCATCGTGACCGGGCCGCCGACCTCGCTCCCGTTGCCGATTCCTGGCGGGACGCCATACTCGACGAGCATCTACACGCAGGCTCTGAGCATCGATCTCTCCACGTTCGCAACTTCGATGTCGAGCGGCTTTGTGACCAGCACGGGTTTCTGACGAGCATTTTCGTCGAGTCTTCAACGCCGCGTGCGCCGCTCAGCGAGCCACGGGCCGAGCCCACGCCGCCAAACAGCGAGCTTCTGCGGCGGCCGCATGCCGGCGTGCGCGGGGCTCGTCGACGGCATCTTCTCGTGTGGCAGCGAGGCAAACGGCTCGCGCAGCGTCGGCATGACCGTTCGCCCAAACAGGGAAAACGCGGTGCCACCGTTGCACAGCACGACCTCGATGCGCGCGTGCTCGGCGAAGAACGTCGCGAAGTCGTTGGCCTTCTGCGACGCCGACACGATCGCGCTGTCGAGGCTACCTGCGCGTTCGCAGCTCTGCAGCACGTCCCAGAGCGCGAT